>NZ_MBPN01000140.1 GCF_001695625.1 Pseudomonas defluvii | reverse complement strand
TCCGCTTCGACTGCGCCGAAAGAGGTGCGCATTATAGAGAGATGGAACGGGGCGTCAAGGCTTAAATTCAACTTTTCTATGCATCACGCCCAAATAGGCCAAAACAAGAGAGGGGAGGCCTTACGGCCTCCCCTCTCTTTCTAGCCGCACTTACAGGCTTGGGAATGCGAACTGCGAAGCCTCATGGCTGGCGCGTTGTGGCCAGCGCTGAGTGATTGCCTTGCGGCGGGTGTAGAAACGCACCCCATCCGGGCCATATGCATGCAGGTCACCGAACAGCGAACGCTTCCAGCCACCAAAGCTGTGGTAAGCCACCGGTACCGGCAGCGGCACGTTGACACCGACCATACCCACTTCGATTTCGTCGCAGAACAAGCGAGCGGCCTCACCGTCGCGGGTGAAGATACATGTGCCATTGCCGTACTCGTGCTCGTTGATGAGCTGCATTGCTTCCTCCAGGCTGTTAACCCGTACGACGCACAGCACTGGCCCGAAGATCTCTTCTTTATAGATGCGCATCTCTGGCGTCACGCGGTCAAACAGGCAGCCCCCCAGGAAGAAGCCTTCCTCATGACCGGCGACACTCAGGCCGCGACCATCAACAACCAGTTCGGCACCGGCCTTGAGACCGTCTTCCACATAGCCTGCCACCTTGTCGCGATGCTGCCCGGTAACCAACGGCCCCATGTCCAGACCACAGGAAGTGCCTGCACCGATTTTCAGCGCCTTGATCTGTGGCACCAGCTTGGCCACCAATGCATCAGCGACCTGGTCACCGACACATACGGCAACCGAGATCGCCATGCAACGCTCGCCACAGGAACCGTAAGCGGCACCCATCAGTGCGCTGACCGCGTTATCCAGGTCGGCATCCGGCATCAGTACTGCGTGGTTCTTCGCACCACCCAGCGCTTGTACGCGCTTGCCACGGGCAGCGCCTTCTTTATAGATGTACTCCGCGATTGGCGTAGAACCTACAAAGCTCAGTGCTTTGACTTCAGGTGCTTCAATCAGGGCATCCACGGCAACCTTGTCGCCGTGCACCACGTTGAGCACACCGTCAGGCAGGCCAGCCTCTTGCAACAGTTGAGCAATCAGTAACGTCGAGCTTGGGTCACGCTCAGACGGTTTGAGGATGAAGCAGTTGCCACAAACGATGGCCAGTGGGTACATCCACAGTGGAACCATGGCTGGGAAGTTGAACGGAGTGATGCCGGCAACCACACCCAGCGGCTGGAAGTCGGACCAGGCGTCAATGTTCGGGCCGACATTGCGGCTGTACTCACCCTTCAGTACTTCGGGTGCGGCACAGGCAAACTCAACGTTCTCGATACCCCGCTTCAGTTCACCAGCGGCGTCTTCCAGGGTCTTGCCGTGCTCTTCGCTGATCAACTGGGAGATACGCGCTTCGTTCTTTTCCAGAAGTTGCTTGAAGCGGAACATTATCTGAGCGCGTTTAGCCGCGGGTGTATTGCGCCAGGCCGGAAACGCTGCCTTGGCGGCATCGATAGCCTGTTGGACCGTTTCCTTGCTGGCCAACGCTACCTTGTGGATAACCTGGCCAGTGGATGGGTTAAAGACCTCGGCGGTACGTTCGCCGCCAGACACCAGGTCGCCGTTGATCAAATGTTGAACAATGCTCATGCAGAACTCCAGAGAGGGTGCTAGTCCAGGCGCGGGGCTGCCCGCGCCTGCTACTTATATATAGAAGGGCTCAGTCGACCTGGTTCAGCGCTTCGCCGACTGCATCGAACAGACGGTCCAGCTCCTGCGGCTTAGCGTTGAAGGTTGGTCCGAACTGCAGGGTGTCACCGCCGAAGCGGACGTAGAAACCGGCTTTCCACAGTTTCATCGCTGCTTCATAAGGGCGAACGATGGCATCGCCGTCACGCGCAGCAATCTGGATCGCACCCGCCAAGCCGTAGTTACGAATATCAACGATGTTCTTCGCACCCTTCACGCCGTGCAGCACGCTCTCGAAGTGCGGCGCCAGCTCAGCGGCAGCCTGAACCAGGCCTTCTTTCTGCAACAGGTCCAAGGCCGCAATACCTGCCGCGCAGGCAACTGGGTGCGCCGAGTAGGTATAGCCATGGGGGAACTCCACTGCATACTCGGGAGTCGGCTGGTTCATGAAGGTCTGGTAGATCTCAGTACTGGCAATCACGGCCCCCATCGGAATGGCGCCGTTTGTGACCTGCTTGGCGATACACATCAGGTCTGGCGTAACACCAAAGGCCTCAGCGCCAAAGTTCGCCCCCATGCGACCAAAACCAGTAATCACTTCATCGAAGATCAGCAGAATGTTGTGCTGGTCACAGATCTCGCGCAAACGCTTCAGATAGCCCTTCGGTGGCGGCAATACGCCTGCAGAACCTGCCAGCGGCTCAACGATCAGCGCAGCAATGTTCGAGGCGTCATGCAGCTCGATCAGCTTGAGCATCTCATCAGCCAGGGCGATACCGCCTTCTTCAGGCATACCCTTGGTAAAGGCGTTGCTGGCCAGCACGGTGTGAGGCAGGTGATCGACGTCCAGCAACTGGCCGAACATCTTGCGGTTGCCATTCACCCCGCCGAGGCTGGTACCGGCAATGTTCACGCCGTGATAGCCACGGGCACGACCGATCAGCTTGGTCTTGGTTGCCTGCCCCTTCAGGCGCCAGTAGGCACGCACCATCTTCACAGCGGTGTCGGCGCACTCAGAGCCCGAGTTGGTATAAAAGACATGGTTAAGATTGCCCGGGGTCAGGTCGGTGATCTTCTCGGCCAATTGGAACGACAGCGGATGACCAAACTGGAAGGCTGGCGAATAGTCGAGGACACCCAACTGACGCGACACGGCTTCCTGGATTTCCTTGCGGGTATGGCCCGCACCACAGGTCCACAAGCCCGACAGTGCGTCGTAGATCTTGCGGCCCTTGTCATCGGTCAGATAACTGCCTTCAGCGGCGACGATCAGGCGCGGATCACGCTGGAAGTTACGGTTGGCGGTATACGGCATCCAGTGCGCATCCAGCTTGAGCTGGCTGGCCAGACCGTTCGGTGCGTGTTCAGGCATGTTCATCGGACAAACCTCGCAAGGCGATTGGGTGATATGTGTTGTTGCAGCTAAGTTGTCACGGCTATAAAGTCTGAAAAAGCCTACTTTTCTAATCTTTAGATAACCGAGCACTAAACTATGAGCCGTCGCCCGGAGCCCCTTGCCCAGGTCAGTGATTTCGATATTCGCTTGCTGAAGATCTACCGCAGCGTGGTGGAGTGCGGCGGCTTTTCGGCTGCCGAGAACGTACTGGGCATTGGTCGATCAGCAATCAGCCAGCAGATGAGCGACCTGGAGCAGCGCCTTGGCCTGCGCTTGTGCCAACGGGGCCGTGCCGGTTTCTCGCTGACCGAGGAAGGCCGCGAGGTCTATCAATCTGCGCTTCAGTTGCTCAGCGCACTTGAAAGTTTTCGCACCGAAGTCAACGGTCTGCACCAGCACCTGCGAGGCGAGTTGAACATCGGCCTGACCGACAACCTGGTCACCCTTCCACACATGCGGATCACCCATGCCTTGGCACAACTCAAGGATCGTGGCCCCGACGTGCGTATCCAGATCCGCATGATTGCACCCAGTCAGGTCGAGCAAGGTGTGCTGGACGGCAGCCTGCATGTTGGCGTGGTACCACAAACCAGCCCGCTCTCCGGGCTGGAGTACGAGCCACTGTACAGCGAGCGCTCACTGCTCTACTGCGCCGTGGGGCATCCATTGTTCTACGTCGACGATCGCCAGCTCGACGACGAACGCCTGAACACCCAGGACGCCATTGCACCGACGTTTCGCTTGCCCGCCGACATTCAGGCTCACTATCAAGTGCTCAACTGCACCGCCAGTGCCTCGGACCGCGAGGGCATGGCCTTTCTGATCCTGACTGGGCGCTACATCGGTTATCTGCCAGACCATTACGCCAGTTCCTGGGTACAACAGGGACGATTGCGAGCCCTCAAAGCCAGCGAACGCTTTTATGATTTGGGGTTGTCCTGGGTAACCCGTAAAGGCCGCCGACCACACCTGGTACTGGAGAGCTTTCTGGAAAGCCTTGCCGCGACCCGCTAAGAGGCTGGCACAGCAGTACCAAACACCCAAAAAAACACGAAGATTGCGTTTTTTAGCGGGTAGATGCTTGCCTGATAGCCGTGACTGGGTTATCTGTTGCTCTGCATTTACTTCGTATTTTCCGGAAACGCCCCATGACCCTGGAAGTCCCTGCGCATCGCCTGACAGCCTCCGGCAAACCTGCTGGTCGCATACGCCAAAAGAACGAGCAAGCTATTCTCAAGGCCGCCGAAGACGAGTTCGCCCGCCATGGCTTCAAAGGCACCAGCATGAACACCATTGCGCAGAACGCCGGGCTGCCCAAGGCCAACCTGCACTACTACTTCACCAACAAGCTGGGGCTTTACGTTGCGGTGCTGAGCAACATCCTCGAACTATGGGACAGCACCTTCAACACCCTGAACAGCGATGACGATCCCGCTGTTGCGCTGAGCAACTATATTCGCACCAAGATCGAGTTTTCGCGGCGCAACCCACAAGCCTCACGCATCTTCGCCATGGAGATCATCAGTGGCGGCCAGTGCCTGAGCGAGTACTTCAACCAGGACTATCGCACCTGGTTCCAGGGGCGGGCAGCGGTCTTCCAGAGCTGGATCGACGCTGGCAAGATGGACCCCGTCGATCCAGTACATTTGATCTTCCTGTTATGGGGCAGTACCCAGCACTACGCAGACTTCGCGACCCAGATCTGCCAGGTCACCGGCCGTAGCCGCCTGACCAAGCAGGACATGGAAGAAGCCAGCAACAACCTTATCCACATCATCCTCAAAGGCTGTGGCCTGATACCTCCCAATTGAACATCGTTTATGCCTTCAACTCTGTTGGACACCTGCGAGTTTCGCGAAGAAATCCGTAAAAGCCGCTTCATTACCCTCGCAGGCCCGATCAGTAGCCCAACTGAAGCTCAACAATTCATTGAGCGACACAGTGATCTGGCTGCAACCCATAACTGCTGGGCCTGGAAAATCGGTCAGCAGTACCGTAGCAGCGACGATGGCGAGCCTGGTGGTACCGCAGGCCGGCCAATTCTCGCCGCCATTGAAGCCCAGGACTGCGACCAGGTCGTTGTGCTGGTGATCCGCTGGTACGGCGGTATTCAATTAGGTACTGGAGGCTTGGCACGGGCTTACGGTGGTGGCGCCAACAAGTGCCTGCAGCAGGCCGATAAAAGACGCCTGGTCAGCCGAGTCGGCCTGCGCTGCAGTTGCACGTTCAGCGAACTGGCACTGCTCAAACTACGCGTCGCAGAAGTCGACGGCCTGGTGCTGGATGAGCAATTCACCGCCAATGGCGTCGACGTGCAGATTGCCCTTGGCGAAGCGCACATCGAGCCTCTCCAGCGCCAATTGGCGGACCTCAGCCGCGGCCGGATCCTGTTGGAACGTACCTGACAGTTGCCCACATCCACTGTGGGCCTGGCTGTGGATAAGCTCTGAGCATTCCTCTACAGCCCTTTTAAAACGTGGCCTGCAAGCAAACGATCATATTTTGATCAACATTTGATGACAGCGCTTCAATTGCCCGAAAATCAGACGCTTAGGTTGATTTATAGCCAATCGAAGACTGCCCACTGACGCTTATACCCCTGTTTCCGCCTTGCACACAGATACTGTGGAGCAACCTGTGGATAAACCGTGTACGCCTTAGCCAAGCGCTTGTACGGTCACGCCTGTGGCAAGCTGGTTGTTTTTTGAACAATCCTGACACTCAGTGCAACGTCATGACGAAGGCGCCCCGCCGCGTCATCGCGACCGAACTGCACCTTGGCTGAAGGCTGGAGTATGCTTCAAGGCCACTCCCAAATGAGCCTCGGCACATGCATTGGTAAATGCCCTCAACCCTGCAGTGTGAGCGGCAATGCCGTGCGCCTCCTTGAAAGGAACCCTACGCATGAGCACCCAGAAAAACGCATTGATCATTGGCGCGTCACGCGGCCTGGGCCTTGGCCTGGTGCAGCGTCTGAACGAAGAAGGCTGGAACGTCGTAGCCACCGTCCGCGACCCGCAAAAAGCCGCTGCGCTGAACGCAGTGTCGAATGTTCAGGTCGAGACACTGGAGATGAACAGCAGCGCCCAACTTGACGCGCTTCAACAGCGCCTGAAGGAGCAAACCTTCGACCTGTTGTTCATCAATGCCGGCGTCAAGGGCCCGGACAACCAGAACGCCGAGCACGCGAACCTCGATGAGGTCGGTCAACTGTTCATGACCAACGCTGTAGCCCCCATTCGTGTCGCCCAGCGCTTTGCCCATCAGGTAAAGACAGAAGGTGGCGTGATCGCCTTCATGAGCTCAATCCTTGGCAGCATCAGCATTCCCGATGCACCAGAGCTGGCCTTGTACAAAGCCAGCAAGGCCGCGCTGAACTCCATGATCAACAGTTTCTACGCCCCCCTGGAAATCCCCGGCCTGACTCTATTGGCCATGCACCCGGGTTGGGTCAAGACCGACATGGGCGGCGAAGGCGCCGAAATTGATGTCGCCACCAGCACCCGTGGCATGGTTGAACAGGTCAAGGCAAACAGCGGCCGGGGCGGCCTGTATTTCATCAACTACAAAGGCGAGCCCCTGATCTGGTGAATTGAATCACCACCGCTGAAACAGTAGACTCCAGGTCTCGCCTCCATGGCGGACCTGGATCAGCAGACAGGGCAAAACTGAGCTGGCTAACCTGAACCCACTTTCAGAGGAGCCGGCACCATGCCTGCGACCCGCATCTGGTTGAAAAACCCCCTCGCCATCTTCACCGCCAACACCCTTGACGCCCGCGGCGGCCTGGTGATCGAAAATGGCCGTATCCACGAAGTTCTTGGCTTGGGACAATCTCCCGCCGCACCCTGCGATCACATCTTCGATGCCAGCGAGCACGTACTGCTGCCCGGGCTGATCAACACCCATCATCACTTCTACCAGACCCTCACCCGCGCATGGGCGCCGGTGGTCAACCAGCCACTGTTCCCCTGGCTCAAAACGCTCTACCCGGTCTGGGCTCGTCTGACCCCCGAGCGGCTTAAAGTGGCCACCCAGGTTGCGCTGGCTGAACTGTTATTGTCGGGCTGCACAACGGCAGCCGATCACCACTACCTGTTTCCCGAAGGCCTGGAAGAGGCCATCGATGTGCAAGTCGAAAGTGTGCGGGAACTGGGTATGCGTGCCATGCTCACACGCGGCTCGATGAGCCTGGGCGAGGCCGATGGGGGGCTTCCGCCGCAGCAAACTGTGCAACAGGGCGAAGTGATCCTGGCGGACAGCCAGCGACTTATCCACAACTACCATGAGCGTGGCGACGGCGCGCAGATCCAGATTGCCCTGGCCCCTTGCTCGCCCTTCTCGGTCACCCGCGAAATCATGCAGGCCAGCGCCAGCCTGGCGGAAGATCTGGATGTACGCCTGCATACACACCTGGCAGAAACCCTGGACGAAGAAGACTTCTGCCTGCAACGCTTCGGCCTGCGCACCGTCGACTACCTGGACAGTGTCGGCTGGCTTGGGCCACGCACCTGGCTGGCCCACGGCATTCATTTCAACCCCGATGAAATCGCCCGCCTCGGCAAAGCCGGCACGGGCATCTGCCATTGCCCGAGTTCCAACATGCGCCTGGCATCGGGTATCTGCCCGACCATGGACCTGAGCCATGCCGGTGCGCCGGTCGGGCTGGGTGTGGATGGCTCTGCATCCAACGATGCCTCCAACATGATGCTGGAAACTCGCCAGGCCCTATACCTGCAACGCCTGCGCTATGGTGCACAAGCCATTACGCCGGAACGGGTACTGGGCTGGGCAACCCGAGGCTCTGCACAATTGCTCGGGCGCAACGACATCGGCGAACTGGCGCCGGGTAAACAGGCCGACCTGGCCCTGTTCAAACTCGACGAGCTGCGCTTCTCAGGCAGCCACGATCCGCTCTCAGCCCTGCTGCTGTGCGGCGCAGACCGCGCTGATCGAGTGATGGTCGGTGGCCGCTGGCGTGTCATCGATGGGCACATCGATGGCCTGGACCTCAAAGCACTCATCGCCAACCATCGCCAGGCTGCAGCGGCGTTGATGGCAGGCTAAGCAACTGAAGCCAATGCACGCTCTCATCGATGGCATATACAGCGCCATCGATGGGATTACTGTCGTGATCACTCATCCTAGCAGTGTGCAGGCACGCTAGAATGACGGCATCTGTACCTGAAGAGAAACGACTATGTACGACTGGCTTAACGCGCTGCCCAAAGCAGAATTGCACCTGCACCTGGAGGGATCGCTGGAGCCCGAGTTGCTGTTCGCCCTGGCCGAACGCAACAAGATTGCCCTGCCCTGGAACGATGTCGAAGCCCTGCGCGCGGCCTACGCGTTCAACAACCTGCAGGAGTTTCTCGACCTCTATTACCAAGGCGCCGATGTACTGCGCACCGAGCAGGACTTCTACGACCTGACCTGGGCCTACCTGCAACGCTGCAAGGCACAGAACGTGATTCACACCGAGCCGTTCTTCGACCCTCAGACCCACACCGACCGCGGCATTCCTTTTGAAGTAGTGCTCAGCGGCATTGACCGCGCACTGGTAGATGGCCGCAAGCAATTGGGTATCGGCAGCGGCCTGATCCTCAGTTTCCTGCGTCACCTGAGCGAGGAAGAAGCCCAGAAAACGCTGGATCAGGCGCTGCCCTTTCGCGATGCATTCATTGCCGTTGGCCTGGACAGCTCGGAGCTCGGCCACCCACCCAGCAAGTTCCAGCGGGTATTCGACCGTGCCCGCAGCGAGGGCTTCCTGACCGTAGCCCACGCTGGCGAAGAAGGCCCACCGGAATACATTTGGGAGGCACTGGATTTGCTGAAAATCCAGCGTATCGACCACGGGGTTCGGGCCATCGAGGACGAGCGATTGATGCAACGCATCATCGATGAGCAAATTCCACTGACCGTCTGCCCACTGTCCAACACCAAACTCTGCGTGTTCGACCATATGAGCCATCACAACATTCTCGACATGCTCGAGCGCGGAGTGAAGGTCACGGTCAACTCCGACGACCCGGCCTACTTCGGCGGCTACGTCACGGAAAACTTCCATGCCCTGTACACCCACCTGGGCATGACCCAAGACCAGGCCCGTCGCCTGGCGCAGAACAGCCTGGATGCACGTCTGATCAAGGCCTGAGCCCAGATGGGGTAGTGGCTGTCCAGCCACTACCCCAAACTAGCGCGCGACACTAACGGATAACGGCCTTCAGCCAGCCACCTTGGCCACGACGGGTTGAGCCATTTGACGAATCTTGTGCATACCGACTGAGGTGACATGCAAGGCGCGTGAATCATCATTCACGCGAACCCAACCAGACTGGATAAACAGTTTTAATACGCTGCTTCCCAACGCCCCGCCCAGATGCGGACGCCGCTCACTCCATTCAGTGCAACAATTGCACGGGACGCCCATCTTGCGCTGTCGTTGAGCCAACGCTTCAATGTAAATGCCCAGACGGGCAAACTCCACACGCCCCTCCTGAGTCACTTCAAGCTGCTGCTCGACCAACTCCAACCACCCGCAGTCAAGTAACCGCTGATAGAGATCGGCCGCCAACTCGCCTCCCAGGTGATCGCCACACAAACGTGCCCGACGCATCGACAAGGGAATGCTGGGGTTGCCTTTTTCGGCAGCGCTGCCTTTCACCTCAAGCCCGAGAACCTGAACACTGGCCAGCGCCTCAACGGCTGCCCCAACCTCTGGCGTTGCGAGTTTGAAGTAACGTTTACGTCCACGCGCCTCCAGCTTCAACAAGCCACTAGCCGACAACCTGGCCAGATGTGCGCACGCCGAGGAGGGCGTCAGCCCGGCCATTACGGCCAGTTCCTCCGAAGGCCGAGCCATCCCATCAATCAACGCCCAGAGCATGGCGCTACGTTTTGGGTCAGCCAGCAAGGTTGCAACTTTGCTTATACTCGAAACAGATTTCATCTCTTCACTCCCCGAGAAAAAGTCACTCTTTGCCAATTGATCAAGACACTATCAACAGCGATGCTCCGCTCCCGTGAGCGCAGAGAGCCGACTGTTTCACAGACAACTACTAGATCGATGAAATCAAATGATGGGAGGCCCGCAGTTCGTTCCCTGCCATGGAAGCATTATAGTGGATCCACCTTTTGAGACAGTGACTACGGGGTAGTTTAAGCTGTCGTCCTCGAAAGGATGACAGCAAATGG
>NZ_MBPN01000139.1 GCF_001695625.1 Pseudomonas defluvii | reverse complement strand
ATACACAAGGTTATCCACATTTCAGTGCGCAACTTCTTGCGCACAATAGCCTAAAGCCATCATGCAAAAAAAATGTGATTAACAGGCTGTTTTTTGCCCGAGAAAATCATCGTTCGATGGGCATCCAGAGTGCAGCAATCAGGGCTCAGGAATTAACCCCAGCCACGCACAGAACGCGTAAAATGCCCGGCATCTTTGACACCGTGCCAAAGCGTCACCCGTAGGAACCCGCAATGAAAATCGACAAAGCCACCGCTATTGCCCGCCGCAACCAGCAATTGGGCACACCGGTGCTGAGCGCCGACAACTGCCTGTTCGCCGCGCTCGATCACAAGCGCAATATCTGGTGGTTTGATGTACCGGTGAAGCGCCTGCACACCGGCCTGGGTGACTGGATCAACCTGCTGTTGCACACCCCGGAGAACGACCAGTTGCAGCACTTGAAGGTGCCGACCAGCTTCCTGCGCACACGCCTGGAGGAAATGGAGGTGCGTAATGCGCACAAGCGCCGTACCACCATCAGCCTGGCGCTGAGCGCCGACCGCGATGCGTGGCTGCAGGATCAGCGTCCGGGCGGCAACAATGTCAGTTTCGCCCGGTTCCTGCAGAGCTGATCAGACCCGTTCGATACGGTCGGCGTGGATCACGATCAGGCCGTCCTTGTACAAGGCGCCAATGGCCTTCTTGAAGTTGCCCTTGCTGACCCCGAACAGGTCGCTGATCAGTTGCGGGTCGCTCTTGTCGCTGACAGGCAACACGCCGTTGGCCGCCTTGAGCTTGTCGAGGATCAGGTCGTGCAGGCTGTTAACGGCCTGCTGGCCAATTGGCTGCAGGCTGAGGGCGATCTTGCCGTCGCTGCGCAGTTCCTTGATATAGCCCTTCTCCTGCTTGCCGGAACGCAGGAACTTGAACACTTCGTTCTTGTGGATAAGGCCCCAGTGCTTGTTGTCGATGATCGCCTTGAAGCCCATGGGCGTCTCGCCGGCGACCAGCAGATCGACCTGCTGCCCCACCTTGTAGTTGGCCGGCACCTTGTCCAGGTAACGGTCCAGACGTGAAGTCGCTGTAATGCGGCGGGTGCGTTTGTCCAGGTAGACATGCACCACGCAGTAGTCGCCCGCACGCAGTGGATGCTTTTCCTCGGAGTACGGCATCAACAGGTCCTTGGGCAGGCCCCAGTCGAGGAAAATGCCAATGCTGTTGATCTCGACCACCTTCAGGCTGGCAAACTCGCCAACCTGCACCTTGGGCTTCTCGGTGGTGGCGATCAGCTTGTCTTCACTGTCCAGGTAGACGAAGACGTTGAGCCAATCTTCAACTTCAGTGGGCGTGTCCTTGGGGATGTAGCGGTTGGGCAAGAGGATCTCGCCGTCTGCTCCACCGTCCAGGTACAGACCGAAGTCCGTATGTTTTACCACTTGCAAACTGTTGTAACGCCCAACTAAAGCCATGTCCGAAAATCCTCGTTGCGAGGCCGGTATTCTACACCTGAACCGAAGACACCGCCCGGTCACTGAAGGTCTCTTTCAACCGTTCGTACCTGTGGGGTCGGCAAGAGAGCCTGCCTGTTCTATAAAGAAAGGGCATGCCCATGCAAGGATCTGCTCATGTACAGCCGCCTGTCCAAGTACCTGCGCCCTCTCCTGCTAGCGGTTCTCTGTAGTGCCGCACTGATAGCCTGCAACCGGATTGATCTGGCCTACCGCAACCTCGACATCCTCGTGCCCTGGTCGCTGAACGACTACCTGGACATGAACCGCGAACAGAAAACCTGGCTTAAACAGCGCCTCACGACACATTTGAGCTGGCACTGCCGCACCCAACTGCCGGGTTACCTTGAATGGCTCGATCGGGTGAAGGCGATGGTGGCCAACAATCAGGTGTCCGAGGCGCAATTGCAGGCGCGCACCAACGAAATCAAGCACGCGATCGACAACGTAGCCAGGCAGATCACGCCTTCGGCGGTAGAACTGTTACGCGCCCTGGATGATGATCAGGTACGCGCCATGCGTCAGGCGTTTACCGAAGATAACCGCGAAAAGCAGGAAATTTACGCCAATACACCCTTCGATAAACAGATCGCCCAGCGTACCCGACGCATGGAAAAGCGCCTGACACCCTGGCTGGGTGAGCTCAGCGCGCAACAGCAGTTGCGGATCACCCAGTGGGCACACTCACTGGGCGCTCAGGGTAATGTCTGGATCACCAACCGGGCAGAATGGCAGGCGCAGTTCAGTGCCGCCGTGGAGCAACGGCAGTCTGAAGACTTTCCAGAGCGCCTGGAGCGTTTGCTGATCGACCGGGAACCTCTCTGGACCCCTGCGTACCGCCAGGCCTACCAACAGAACGAAGCCGCTACCCGCAGCCTGTTGGTCGACCTGATGGCTCAAAGCAGCCCCTACCAGCGGCAACACCTGGAGAAAAAGCTGGCACAGGTGCACCAGGATTTCAGCCAGCTCAAATGCCTGAAGGCGGGCGTCTGACTCACGCTTCGCGGCATTTGCGCCGGTACGGGAAGACGTCGATCACCTTGCCCGCACGGATCGCTTCCTGCAGGCCTTTCCAGTAATCGGCATCATAGAGTTCGCCATGCAGTTGGCTGAACAGGCGACGCTGGGCGCTGTCGGCAAACAGGAACGGCGGAAACTCTTCAGGGAATACATCCAGCGGGCCGATGGAATACCAGGGCTCCGAGGCCATCTCATCCTCCGGGAAGCGCGGCGGCGGGATGTAGCGGAAATTGACCTCGGTCAGAAAGCAGATTTCATCGTAGTCGTAGAACACCACCCGACCATGGCGCGTCACGCCAAAGTTTTTCAGCAACATGTCACCTGGAAAAATGTTCGCCGCCGCCAACTGCTTGATGGCCAAGCCGTAATCCTCCAGCGCGTCACGCACCTGGGCATCGTTGGCATTTTCCAGGTAGAGGTTGAGCGGGGTCATGCGTCGCTCAGTCCAGCAGTGGCGAATCAGTACGGTATCACCATGCACCTCGACGGTAGACGGTGCCACCTCCAGCAGTTCGGCCAGGCACTCAGGGTCGAACTTGCTCAGCGGAAAACGAAAGTCGGCAAATTCCTGGGTGTCGGCCATGCGCCCGACGCGATCGACACTCTTCACCAGGCGGTACTTTTCGATCACCGTGGCCCGATCGACACTCTTGGAGGGTGAAAAACGGTCCTTGATGATTTTGAACACTGTATTGAAGCCCGGCAGGGTAAACACGCTCATGACCATGCCACGCACCCCGGGCGCCATGATAAAGCGGTCATCGGTGCTGGCCAGATGGTTGATCAGTGCCCGGTAGAACTCCGACTTGCCATGCTTGTAAAAGCCAATCGAGGTGTACAACTCAGCGATGTGCTTGCCCGGAAGAATACGCTTGAGAAAGCCAACGAACTCGGCGGGTACCGGTACATCCACCATGAAATAGGAACGGGTAAACGAGAAGATGATAGAGACGTCCGCCTCGTCGGTAATCAGTGCATCGATCTCGATACCGTGCCCTTCGCGGTGCAGTAGCGGGATTACCAAAGGCCATTGCTCGTCCTGGGTAAAAATCCGCCCGACCAGATAGGCACCCTTGTTGCGGTAGAGCACCGAGGAAAACAACTCGACCTGCAGTTGGGGGTCCTTGCACACCCAGTCCGGCAGGCTTTCTCGAAGTTGCACTTCAAGTCGCGCCAGATCGCCCTGCAAATCGGCATAGGGCACATCAAACGAATAATCTGCAAAGATCTGCGCGAGCATATCCGCCAAGCGCCCGTCAGGACGGTAAATGCGCGTTTGCGCGGCTCGCTCGTGACTACGCAGCGAAGGCCGGGTGGTGTGAATGAACATGCAGCCGTCGCTGATCAGGTCATGGCTGAACAGACTGCAGAAAATCGAGTTGTACCAGGTTTCGGAGAGCTCATCGTCCAGTCGTGGATCAATCAGGTCGATATAGGCACTCTTGACCAATGGCCAATAGGCGACATCCAGCAGCACCTCATCGGTAAACGCCTGGTGCAGGCGCTGGCTGACCTCGCTGACCTTGTCTTCGTAAAGGTTGATCCGTGCCGCCGAGGCGCTCTGCGTTTGCTGCCACTGGGCCTGCTCAAAGCGACTACGGGCACCGTCGGTAATACAGCGGAAATGCTCACGGTAGTCGTCGAAACCTTCGAGGATCATCCGGGCAATATCAGCGGCCGGCCATGGCTGGGGCATACAGGGACCTCGGTGTCGTGGATAAAGCCTGAGCTTAGGTCAGTCTCCCACAGGACGAAAAGACTCCTCGCACTGATACTTCGGCCAAAAGCTAGTAAACAGACCTGATTCAGCGCGCCGGTGTACTGCCAATGCCTGCGCATTACCAGATAGCGGACAACGCTACTGCAACCAGCCCACGCGAACGACATGATCCTTACTCAGGAAACCAGCGCAAGAAACAGAGCGAGGCAATCAAGCATTTACCGTAAACTCGCGGCCCGCACCAAGGACCGGAGACCCTAGTGAGCCCTATCGCCCTGACCCGCCTGCTGACCCTCGCTGCCGTGTGGGGGGCCAGCTTTCTGTTCATGCGCATTATTGCGCCAGTACTGGGCACTGTGCCCACGGCGTTCTTCCGTGTTTCGATTGCCTGTGCTGGGCTGCTGATGATCCTTGCACTGCTGCGAGTGGACTGGAATTTTCACGGCAAACTCAAGGCGTGCCTTGTGCTGGGCATGGTGAACTCAGGCATTCCGGCAACCCTGTACTCCGTCGCGGCGCAAGTGCTGCCAGCCGGCTACTCGGCCATTTTCAATGCCACCACGCCCTTGATGGGCGTATTGATCGGTGCGCTGTTCTTTCGCGAACCCATGACCCTGAGCAAACTCGCCGGCATTTTTCTCGGCCTGCTCGGCGTCGGCATTCTCAGTGGCGCCGGGCCGGTAGCCTTCGACCTGAACCTGCTGCAAGGCGCCCTGTCCTGCCTGGCGGCAACCACCTGCTATGGCTTCGCGGGTTTTCTCGCCCGACGTTGGCTCGACCACCAAGGCGGGTTGGACAGCCGCCTATCAGCGCTGGGCAGCATGCTCGGCGCCACTCTGCTGCTGTTGCCCCTGTTCGGCTACAGCGTCATGACCCAGCCACCGGCCAGTTGGGGTGGTTGGGAGGTCTGGTTATCGCTGCTGGGCCTGGGGCTGGTCTGCACCGCCTTTGCCTACATCGTGTACTTCCGCCTGCTCAGCGAGATCGGCCCGGTCAAGTCGTCAACCGTGACCTTCATGATTCCCGCGTTTGGCGTACTCTGGGGAGCCTGGTTACTGGACGAACCGTTGTCTGCTGCCCACCTGTACGGTGGTGCATTGATTGCGCTGGCCTTGTGGCTGGTGCTCAAGCCCAGCGTGATCAGGTAAAGACCTGTACCCCGTCGTTGAGCGCGCAGCCAGGCGCGGCGTACGGCTGGCTGCCTGTACGCCGTGCCAGGCATCAGTTACCGCTAGACCTCTTCAACCCTGCCTGACTGAGGCGCGCAGGCCGGCTTGCGGAAGACGAACAGCAAGCCGATAACGATCAGCCCCATGCCCAGTACACTCAGCAATGCCAGTCGGTTGCCAAAGATCAGGTAGTCCATGATGGCGGTCACCGCCGGTACCAGGTAGAACAAACTGGTGACATTCACCAGATTGCCCCCGGCAATCAACCGGTAGAGCAGCAAGGTGGCGAACACCGAAACCACTAATCCCATCCATAGCACCGACAGCAGCACGTCACTGCCCGGATCGATATGCAGCGGCTGAAAGGGCGCGAACACCCCACACAGCAGCAAACCTGCCAGGTACTGCAGCGGCAAGGTACCCAATGGATTAGCGGTAATACGTTTTTGCATGATCGTGCCCAGGGTCATGCTCGCCAGCGCTAGCAACGCGAAACACATGCCGGCAAACGATACGCCTCCCAGGCCTATGCCCTGATAAACCACCATTACCAGCCCGGCCAAGCCCAGGCACAGGCCGAACAGCCGGTTCCAGGAGCGCTGACGCTCCATCAGCACGATGGTGAGAATCGGCTGCACGCCCATCACAGTGGCCATAACCCCGGGTGTGACGTGACCGTCCAGGGCCAACAGGTAGAAAATCTGATAAGCGCCAAGCAGCACGCACCCTGTTGAAATCGCCTGCAGCCTCGCGCGCCGGCCTTGCGGCCAACGCAATTTCAACAAGGGGCCAAGCAGCAGTAACGCTGCCAGGGCGATGACAAAACGGATCAGCAAAAAGGCAAAGGGGCTTGCGTGGGCCAGGCCCCACTTGGAAACAATCGCGCCACTGCTCCAGAGCAGGACGAACAGGCTGGTCGTGGCCGCCGCGGCCACGGATTCTTTCGAGATAACAGACATGAAATGCCACCTGTATTCGGGCAAGTAAGCCGAACGGTGCTGCCGCAAAAGGACAGACAACCGCTTTCAGTAGTGCTCAGGCGTAATCGGGGGATGTCGCAGCACCAGCTGCTCAGCCCACTACGACAACCACGCCTGGGGGTGCTACGACACACCCTGGAACGCCACTGACAGGTGGTGGGTAATGGCTGATCATGGCCGGCTGCTGCGCGCCACGCACGACAACTACCGCGTCGGGCGCGGCAGCGTATGCAGTGACTGGACAGAATGCTGGCATGATCAGTTCTTCAATAGAGGGAATAACGAAAGGCACATGGCCTACCGGGCCTGACTATAGTCAGCACCCGGTAACAGCGCAAGGGGTCAGAACAACCAGCGGTACAACAGGTAGGCAACAAGCACGGCCAGCACCGGGCGCATGACCCGATAGACTTTTGGGTTGGCCCGTTTGAACTGCTTGACCTTGTTACTGATGACGTTACTGAAACGCTTGCTCCAGGCGTACGCCTGGTTGATACCGCCAACACGCTCGTCATCGGTGTTCTGCGGTGCCGTGGCACGGCCAAGGAACGCACTGACACTGCGGTTGATGCGTGTCATCAGCGGGCTGCTGAGCGGCCGTTCGATATCACAGAACAGGATCACGCGCGTCGTGTCGGTTTCGTTTTTCACCCAATGCACGTAGGTCTCATCGAACATCACATCTTCACCGTCGCGCCAGGCATACGCCTGACCATCGACGTAGATCCGGCAGTCGTCCGAGTTGGGCGTCGACAGGCCCAGGTGATAACGCAGGGAACCGGCAAAGGGGTCACGGTGCGGGTTCAGGTGGCTACCACCAGGCAGCAGGGCAAACATGGCGCCCTTGACGTTGGGGATACTGCTGACCAGTTCAACGGTCTTCGGGCACAGTGCGTTGGCCGACGGCAGCGGCTTGTCGTACCACTTCAGGTAGAAACGCTTCCAGCCCTTCTTGAAGAACGAGCCGAATCCGGCGTCGTTGTCTTTCTCGGCAGCACGAATGTACCCCTCGTCGAAGAGGTGCATGGCCTCCTCGCGGATCACTTCCCAGTTGTCCTTGAGCACATCCAGCTCCGGGAAACGGTTGCGGTCCAGGTAGGGCTTGGACGGCACCCCGGAAAACAGGTACATCAAGGCGTTGTAAGGGGCGAACAATGCCGAATGGTTGACGAACTGGCGCAACAGCGGCAAACGCGCCTTGCCGCGCAAATGTACATAGAGCGTGCTGCCGAAAAACAGCAGCAGTACACCCGCCTTGGCGACAAAGGAAAAGGTCATGCAACACTCCTTGGAATTTCGATCAGGCCATCGCTGCCGATTAATCGGCCATGATAAACCGATCCGGCCCTGGTAAAAACAACCAGAGCCGGACAATCACTGTTAAGGATTGTGCAACAAAGCGCGGCAGCGAATATTGCCGCGGATCAGGCAAACCGGCACAGGCAGCGGTATTACTGCTGGTTTTCCTGATCGGTGAACAGATCACTGAACAACATGCTCGACAGGTAACGTTCGCCGGAGTCGGGCAGGATGACCACGATGGTCTTGCCCTGCATTTCCGGTTTTTCGGCCAGGCGTATCGCCGCCGCCATCGCGGCACCACAGGAAATGCCACAGAGGATGCCCTCCTCCTGCATCAAACGCCGGGCCATGGTCTTGGACTCTTCATCGCTGACCAACTCGACCTGATCGACCATCGACAGGTCGAGGTTCTTCGGCACGAAGCCTGCGCCAATACCCTGGATTTTGTGCGGGCTGGGCTTGATCTCTTCACCGGCCAGTGCCTGGGTGATGACCGGCGATACCATGGGTTCCACCGCCACCGACAGAATCGCCTTGCCCTTGGTCTTCTTGATGTAACGCGAAATGCCGGTGATCGTGCCGCCCGTACCGACACCCGCTACCAGCACATCCACCGCACCATCGGTATCGTTCCAGATTTCGGGCCCTGTGGTTTTTTCATGAATCGCCGGGTTTGCCGGGTTATCGAACTGCTGTGGCATGAAGTACTGGGCAGGGTCGCTGGCAACAATTTCGTTGGCCTTCTCAATGGCGCCTTTCATCCCCTTGGCAGGTTCGGTCAACACCAGCTCGGCACCCAATGCCTTGAGCACCTTGCGACGCTCGATACTCATCGACGCCGGCATGGTCAGCACCAACTTGTAGCCACGGGCCGCCGCGACAAAGGCCAGGCCAATACCGGTGTTACCCGAGGTCGGCTCTACGATGGTCATGCCAGGCTTGAGCTTTCCGCTGCCTTCAGCATCCCAAATCATGTTTGCGCCAATTCGGCATTTGACCGAATAGCCAGGGTTACGCCCTTCGATCTTGGCCAGAACGGTCACTCCGCGCGGGGCGATACGGTTGATCTGCACCAGCGGTGTATTACCGATGGAATGCGCGTTGTCAGCAAAAATGCGGCTCATGGCGGGGTCCTTTTGGCACCGTGCGAAAACTTCAAGGGTAAGCCTGCCCCTGAAGTGCGTCCAGCCCCACTCACGCCCTGTGCAAGACAAATCCTCTTACACCAGTCACCAGGTGACGGAGCATTCAGAGACTGAATGCTCCGTCTGCGTTCCCAGCCAAGCGGGCAGCGCGTTATAGTCGGGGATAACCATTTTTCCACCAAGGGCCACGTACCCTTGGGGCTACGTTAGAGGATCGCTACATGAAGTTCGAAGGCACCAGCGCTTATGTCGCCACAGACGACCTGAAACTGGCGGTCAACGCGGCGATTACCCTGGAACGCCCGTTGCTGGTAAAGGGTGAGCCCGGCACCGGCAAGACCATGCTCGCCGAACAACTGGCCCAATCCTTTGGCGCCAAACTGATCACCTGGCACATCAAGTCCACCACCAAGGCCCATCAGGGGCTGTATGAGTACGATGCGGTCAGCCGCCTGCGCGACTCGCAACTGGGTGTGGACAAGGTGCACGACGTGCGCAACTACCTGAAGAAGGGCAAGCTCTGGGAGGCGTTCGAGTCCGAAGAGCGCGTGATTCTGCTGATCGACGAAATCGACAAGGCTGACATCGAGTTCCCCAACGACCTGTTGCAGGAACTCGACAAGATGGAGTTCTACGTTTACGAGACCGACGAGACGATCAAGGCCAAGCAGCGTCCGATCATCATCATTACCTCGAACAACGAAAAGGAGCTGCCTGATGCCTTCCTGCGTCGCTGCTTCTTCCACTACATCGCCTTCCCTGACCGCGACACCCTGCAGCAGATCGTCGATGTGCACTACCCCAACATCAAGAAGGACCTGGTCAGCGAAGCACTCGATGTGTTTTTCGACGTGCGCAAGGTACCGGGCCTGAAGAAAAAACCCTCTACCTCTGAACTGGTCGACTGGCTCAAGCTGCTGATGGCCGACAACATCGGTGAAGCCGTGCTGCGCGAGCGCGATCCAACCAAGGCCATTCCGCCGCTGGCTGGCGCCCTGGTCAAGAACGAGCAGGACGTACAACTGCTGGAGCGCCTGGCGTTCATGAGCCGTCGCGGCAATCGCTGATCTGCCACAGACCAATCAGGGGCAACTGCCATGCTGCTCAACCTGTTCAATGAAATGCGCGCGGCAAAGGTACCGGTGTCGGTACGCGAGCTGCTTGATTTGCTCAACGCACTCAAGCAGGGCGTGACCTTTGCCGACATGGACGAGTTCTACTTCCTGTCACGGGCGATTCTGGTCAAGGATGAACGCCACTTCGACAAGTTCGACCGCGCCTTCTCGGCCTACTTCAAAGGCCTGGAAAACCTCGATCAACACCTGGAGGCGCTGATTCCGGAAGACTGGCTGCGCAAGGAATTCGAGCGCTCGCTCAGCGACGAAGAACGCGCACAGATCCAGTCCCTTGGCGGGCTGGACAAGCTGATCGAGGAGTTCAAGAAGCGCCTGGAAGAACAGAAGGAACGCCACGCCGGCGGCAACAAATGGATTGGCACGGGCGGTACCAGCCCCTTCGGCT
>NZ_MBPN01000013.1 GCF_001695625.1 Pseudomonas defluvii | reverse complement strand
GAGCTTACATTTTCTAAGATCCTCGACTCCTTTTCCAGCCGGTCAGATTTTTTCTACACCCTTAAATGCGAAGAGCCACTAAAGCATTCAACTACATGGCTTACTCCGCATCAAAAAATGATTCATGCGCAGCGTACGGCATGTACCAGACCTATCTATACGGCCAACGCGGCCAAGAGCGTGATGAAACACTAGCACTGCGATGGCTAGAACGTTCGGCCAAGCTTGGAGACCCCGAGGCACAAAGAACACTAGCCTTTCGTTACGAAGAAAAAGGTGATTTGGCCGCGAGTTACGCCTGGACAAAAATATTCAACAACAATGCAGACACTACAGACTTTCTAAAAAGCCTTATGACCCCCAAACAAATTTCAGCGGGCGAAAAACTATACAGCACACTCGAAAAAACGGTCACCAGCAAAAAATCTGTACTTGAACAAGGCCTGAAAAACGAAGCAATGATATTTTCGGCAGATATTTACAGAGCAGCTCCAAGCACATTCAATGGCGCGAACACTGAAGAACGCCAGAACTTTGTAAAAACAACAATCGCCACCGCGCGCGAACATGCAAAATTAAAATCACGGGGCAGCGTCGTCAACTACATTATCGTCGCCTGGCACGCCAAGCAAAAACTTCCAGCCACGAAAATTCTGGACAACGAAGAGGTAGTTAAAAAACTAAACAACATCGATCAAGGCATCGACGACACAGTATCTCAAGTACTGGATATTTTAGAAAAAGCCTAGCCACATGCTTACACACTGTGTGCTTTGTTATAAATGCAAGGCACACCGCCTAACGCGCCAACAACCGCCTTGGCGCTGCTCAAGGCATGCCATAGCCTGCCGAGCCGCATGACCTAAATACCCTGTTGCAATCCACCCACAAAAATACACGGTTAAGAGGTCAAATTGACCAGGCCTCAGACTCAGCTGCAACCTTCATGCTTCAAATTAACTGACAGGCACTTCCCATGAAGAAGGACGGTAAAGACGACCCTTTTTTCGAGCCATCCTGGAAACCGAAACGCCCAAACGGTGGTGCCTCATGGGCTGCATGGCAAAAACCGGCTGCGCCAGAGCCGGTGTACATGCCAAAAGATGAGTGGCCACCTCCCAAGCAACGTACTGACTTGGTCTTCGCCAAATCCTGCGTTGCTGAAAACTGGTGCAACACAGATGCGGGGACGGCCACCGAGCCAGCCTCCAACTTCGGCAACGTCATGGTGGTCGCTTCCATGCTTTTGCCTTCCGCGTCAGATGCCATTGCAATGGCCATCGGGGCTGATGCCGGACTCGCCCGTGTTGCGGGTGGCGGTATTATGCAAAAACGTATGACCTGGGCAATACGGGGCACGGGAGGACCGGTTAGCGTTTTTATCTTGGGCATGCTCCCCACGAAAATGGGGGACGGCACACTCCATACTGACGAGCAACTGCGGAGCATGAGTAAGGCCACAACACGGGTGCGCTTTCAGTTCCGACGTGATGCCGAAGGCGTACTACAGATTTACGGCATTCACACCGGCGCGTCAGGTGATGACTCAGTACGCATCGTGCAGGTGAAGTGGAACGCAACCAAGACTGCGTTGGAGGCCGAACTAAATGGGATCACCATCCTCTGGACGCCACCACACAGCTCGTCAAGAATGCCTCCACTGACTTACCCTGACGAAAGCGGCAAGCAACTGGACACCATCCCCCGGAGAACACGGACAGTCAGCTTGAAGGTCTTCCCGGCGATGACATTACAACCGACGAATGTATTCTGGTCTTTCCTGCTGATACTGGCCTGAAGTCGCTGTATGTGGTGTACGCAAAACCGCTTGGTGGTGACCATAGCTATCATCCACCACCTAAAGGGCTGACGGCGTTCCCTGATGCTGTAAAAGCAGATGCTAAAACCAGAGTGCATGGCGGGGGAGCAATTCGTAGGCGTTGGAAGGACCGTAAGGGTCGTATTTATGAATGGGACAGTCAGCATGGAGCCGTTGAAATTTACGATAAGCAAGGCAAGCATTTAGGTGAGTTTGACCCTGAAACTGGCGAGCAAACAAAACCTGCAAAACCGGGCCGAAAAGTAGAAAAATAGGAGTGTGTATGTACCTGTGTATCAGTGGTTTTTTACCTAACGATCCAGAGGATGACTTGATTAAGTTTGAGCTTGATGTAGATCATTCTTTTAACGATCAAATCGTTCAAGCTCTCGGTCATAAAAGCATTAACGCAATGGCAGAAGGCGAATGGCTGTTAACTAGTGAGCAGGTAGCACGGATTTCAGAAATTTTAGGTCAGAAACTCCCAACCGACTTGAAGTTATTCGTTGGCGTTGAGGTATAGGGATGGTCTGAATGTAGTCGCGTGTTTCTGGTCGAGTTCATCGCACGCCGATTATGAAAACAGCCCTTGCGCAGCCGGAACCACCCTTTTCCTGATAAACTCCACGACAGCCGCAATCGCCCCAATCGTACCTCTACAGACACTCCCAATGCCCTCGAACACCGCCAAAACCATTACACCAGAGCCTTCTCGGCGCTTTTCTGTTGCGCCGATGATGGACTGGACTGACCGCCATTGCCGTTTCTTCCTGCGGCTGCTGTCGCAAAACGCCCTGCTCTACACCGAGATGGTCACCACCGGTGCGTTGCTGCACGGTGATGCGGAGCGTTTTCTGCGTCATGACGAGGCTGAGTACCCGTTGGCGTTGCAGTTGGGCGGCAGTGTTCCGGCGGACCTGGCGGCCTGTGCGCGCCTGGCGCAGGGCGCGGGCTATAACGAGGTGAACCTGAACGTCGGCTGCCCGAGCGACCGTGTGCAGAACAACATGATCGGCGCCTGCCTGATGGGGCATCCGGCACTGGTTGCCGATTGCGTGAAGGCGATGATCGATGCGGTGGATATTCCGGTAACGGTCAAGCACCGTATCGGGATCAATGGCCGCGACAGTTATACCGAGCTGTGCGATTTCGTCGGCCAGGTGCGTGAGGCCGGCTGCCGCAGTTTCACGGTGCATGCCCGTATCGCGATTCTCGAAGGCCTGTCGCCGAAGGAGAACCGCGAGATCCCGCCACTGCGCTATGACGTGGCGGCGCAGTTGAAGCAGGACTTCCCCGATCTGGAGCTGATCCTCAACGGCGGGATCAAGACGCTTGATGAGTGCAAGGCGCACCTGCAGACGTTCGACGGGGTAATGCTAGGCCGCGAGGCGTATCACAACCCTTACCTGTTGGCCGAAGTCGATCAACAGTTGTTCGGCAGCACGGCTGCGGTGATTTCGCGCAGTGACGCGCTGGCCAAGCTGCGGCCGTACATCGCGGCGCACCTGGCGGCAGGTGGTGCGATGCACCATATCACCCGGCATGTTCTCGGCCTCGGCCAAGGCTTCCCCGGGGCGCGCAAGTTCCGCCAGTTGCTGTCGGTGGACATCCACAAGACCCAGGATCCTCTGGGCCTGCTCGATCAGGCCAGCCAGCTTTTGCAAGGGCGCTAAGCCGGGAACCTGTAAACGTTTTACGACTCGAAGGGTTATCGACCTCCTGCCTGCCAGCACGGCCCTTGAGCGGCTGGCAGGGCTCGGGTAATGTCGTAGGAATCGCACAGGACAGAGCACGCTCATGACTTCCAAGCTGGACCAACTCAAGCAGTTCACCACCGTGGTTGCCGATACCGGCGATATTGATGCAATCAGCCGCCTCAAGCCCGTCGATGCCACCACCAACCCGTCGCTGCTGCTCAAGGCAGCGGCGATGCCCGGTTACGCCGAGCTGCTCGACCAGGCCGTGCGTAACAGCAAGGGCGACCTGGGGCTGGCCTGCGATGCCTTCGCGGTGGCCGTCGGCAGCGGTATCCTGAAAGTCATTCCAGGGCGTATTTCCACCGAAGTGGATGCACGCCTGTCATTCGATGAGCCGGCCCTGCTGAGCAAGGCGCGCCAACTGATCGAGCTGTACGACAAGGCCGGCGTTGGCCGCGACCGCGTACTGATCAAGCTGGCTTCGACCTGGGAAGGTATTCGCGCTGCCGAAAAGCTCGAACGCGAAGGCATCCAGACCAACCTGACCCTGCTGTTCTCTTTCGCCCAGGCCGTGGCCTGCGCCGATGCCGGGGTGTTCCTTATCTCGCCATTCGTGGGCCGGATCTATGACTGGTACAAGAAGTCCACCGGCAAGGAGTATGTCGGTGCCGAAGACCCGGGCGTGCAGTCGGTCACGCGCATCTACAACTACTACAAGGCCAACGGCTACGACACCGTGGTCATGGGCGCCAGTTTCCGCAATATCGGCCAGATCGAACAGTTGGCCGGCTGCGACCGCCTGACCATCAGCCCGGAGCTACTGCAGCAACTGACCGACGACCAAGGCGAACTGGTGCGTAAACTCAGCCCGGGCCATGCTGGCGAGCCGCGCCAGCACCTGAGCGAGAGCCAGTACCGCTGGGCCATGAACGAAGACGCGATGGGCACCGAAAAACTGGCCGAAGGCATTCGCCAGTTCGCCCGCGACCAGGAAAAGCTTGAAGCCTTGCTGGCCGCAAAAGCCTGAGGCAATGCGCTGTCGAAGCGGGTTCGCCTGCTTCGACGCCCTCCCCGCGCATGCCCCTCCCCGCCTGAGTTGACCTGAGTTGCCGATGCCCGAAAACCCTACCTTGCCGCTGGTGCTGGCTGGCCCGTTGTTACGCCGCCTGGAACCTTCGCGGTTGGTGATGTGGCTGGTCGCTTCACAGCCGCTACAGCCTGATCTGTTGTTGTACTGCACGGGCACAACCCCTGTTGAACTGCCCCTGGAAGGCGAGCGTTGCCGCATTGTGCCGATTGGCCGCCATGCCTTTGTGCACTTGATCGACGTGAAGCTGGACACCCCCTTGCCCGTCGATGAAGCGATCGGCTATGACCTGATCATTCACGGCGCCAGCAAGCCGCAGCGTATCGCCGACTGGGCACCGCACCTGCTGTATGACGGCAAGCAACGCCCTGACTTCGTCTTGCGTGCACAACTGGACAACGTGCTGCATGGCTCTTGCCGCAAACCGCACTTCGACGCGGCAGACGGCCTGCTCTGCGCCGACCGACTGCTGGCAACCGAGCACACTGCGCAGGCACGCCCGGCACTGCTGATGATGAGCGGCGACCAGATCTACGCCGACGATGTCGCTGGGCCCATGCTGCGTGCTATCCATGCCTTGATTGCTCGCCTGGCGCTGTTCGAGGAGCGTTTGGAGGGCGCGGTGGTCGAGGACAGCACCGCGCTGTACGAGCACCCTGCCAGTTACTACCACCGCGCTGACCTGCTGCCGGAAATCAAGAGCAACGAAACCCTGCGCGAGCGGTTTTTCGGCGGTGCCAGCAAACCTATTTTCACCAGCAGCAATGCCGACAATCACTTGGTCACCTTCGCTGAAGTCATGGCCATGTACCTGCTGGTGTGGTCGCCCGTCTGCTGGACGCTGATCGATCCGCAACCGCCAGCACTGACGCCTGAGCGCCAGCAACGTTACGACGATGAGCAAGCCGTGATTCGCAGGTTCGTCGCAGGCCTTGGCCAGGTTGCCCGCGTGCTGGCGCACCTGCCGAGCCTGATGATCTTTGACGACCACGACATTACCGACGATTGGAACCTGTCGGCGCAGTGGGAGGAAAGTGCCTATGGCCACCCCTTCTCGCGACGCATCATCGGCAATGCACTGATCGGTTACCTGCTTTGCCAGGGCTGGGGCAACAATCCGGACGCATTCACGCGGTTACTGGCAAGCTGGCAGGGCCTAGCCGACGGCGCCATGAACGACCGCTACCTGAACAGGCCGCAACAGGATGCGCTGATCGGTGAGTTGCTGCGTTTCCAGAACTGGCACTATGCGCTGCCCAGCACCCCAGCGCTGCTGGTACTCGACACCCGCACCCGCCGCTGGCGCAGCGAGAGCAACCTCAAGCGCCCTTCAGGCTTGCTTGACTGGGAAGCCCTCAGCGAACTGCAACAGGCCCTGCTTGACCACCCTTCAGCGATTATCGTCTCGCCGGCGCCGATCTTCGGCGTCAAGCTGATTGAAACCGTACAACGGGTATTCAGTTGGCTAGGCTATCCGCTGCTGGTGGATGCCGAGAACTGGATGGCTCATCGGGGCGCGGCGCAGGTCATCCTGAATATTTTCCGCCACTCTCGCACACCCGGGCATTACGTGATCCTCTCGGGTGATGTGCATTACTCGTTTGTCTACGAAGTGCTGATTCGTCACCGCCAACGCAGCCCACACCTCTGGCAGATCACCAGCAGCGGTATCAAGAACCAGTTTCCACGGCGCCTGCTGGAGACCTTCGACCGCCTCAACCGCTGGCTGTATTCACCCCGTTCGCCACTGAACTGGCTGACCAAGCGTCGGCGTATGGAAGTCATTCCGCGCACCCCGACACACAGCAAGGCTGGCGAGCGACTGTGGAACAGCGCAGGCCTGGGTCAGGTGTTTTTCAACGCGCAGGGGCAGCCGGAGCGAGTTTTCCAGCTCAACGCAGACGGCTCGCCGCCCACAGAGTTTCCTCGCGGGCAACGCCAGTAGTCAGGGAAGTTACCAGGGAGCGCAGAAACGCGCCCCTGGGCACGATCAGGTTCGCTCGAGGGCGTTGACCAGGTCGTGGAAGGCTTCGCGATTGGAATCGTTCAGGCCCATGAGGATCTTGTGCGCCTCAAGTACCTTGGCCCGTACCACGTCCTCACTCTGGTCCTGAGACGGCAGGTCGGTGAGACATTCCGGGCACGGGATCGGCCGGTCGACGATGTTGAATACCTGATCGAAACCCATCGACTGCAACAGCCGGGTGATGTCGGCGTGGGTGGTGACCACGGTTGGCAGCAGCCCAACCTTCTGCCGCGAGAGAATCGACAGCTTGGCCAACAGGCCCAGGGTGGTGCTGTCGATGCTTTGGGTTTCGGTCAAATCAATCACGATCGCCGAAAAATTCAGCGCGGTGAAGATTTTTTCAATAGTCGCATCCAACGCCGAACACAGGGTAAGGCGTACTTCACCGACGAACTTCAGAACGAAGGTGCCATTCTGCTCGGCGAACTGGATTCTACCAGTACTCATTGAAGGTTCCTGCTCAACACCAATAGGGCGATATCATCCGGCATCTCCCCAAGCGTAGCCAATCCGAATCGTTGCCGCAGCCCATCCAGGCTGCCGCCCGCTGCCTTGACGATTTCCGGCAAGGCGGCTTCTTTATCTTTGAGTGTGCTGCCAGGCAAAAGGTCCAGAATGCCATCAGATAGCAGCGTAAGGCTGAATGCTGGTGGCAACTCCATGACCTGATCCTGATAGGTGGCTTCCTCGAACAACCCCACCGGCAGCCCGCGACCCTCGAGGTAGCGGCTCTGGCCTGGGGTATACAACACCGGCAACGGCAAGTGCCCGCCAATACTGTAGGTCAGAAGGCCGGTGTCTTCGTCAATCACGCCACCTACCATAGTGACATGTTTGCCCAGCTTGCAGTTGATCAACCCTCGGTTGATGTGCCCGAGCACTTCCGAGGGTTTGAAATCACGCAGGGTGCCACTGCGCTTGAACTCGAACAACAGGCGCGTGGTCATGAACTTGAGCAGCACCGTGACGAAGGCGGACGACGCCCCATGGCCGGAAACATCCGCCAGGTAAAAGGCAATACGGCGCTCGTCGACACGGAAGTAATCGGCAAAATCGCCCGAGAGGTAGAGCGACGGAATGATCTGGTGCTCGAATGAAAAGTCACCAGCCACCCAGGGGCTTTCCGGCAACATGTTCATCTGCACCTGACGACCCGCTGTCTGGTCCTCCTGCAGCAGGTGCAGGCTGGCTTCCAGTTCGCGGTTGGCCGCTTCAAGTTTCTCCCGGTAGCGCTGGTTTTCCAGTACCAGTTGCGCACGGTCCAGTGCTCGACGCACCGAGTGCTCAAGTACTGCAAGGTCTTCCAGAGGCTTGATCAGGTAATCGGCAGCACCCAGCCGCAGCGCTTCGACAGCGTCATTCATGACCCCGGCGCCAGACACCACAATGACCGGCAGATCAGGCGTGCGCTCAGTCACCTGGCGAATCAGCTCCAGGCCACCCATCTGCGGCATGCGCAGGTCACAAATCACGAGATCGGGCTGGTTCTGCTCGAAGACTTGAAGACCCTGCTGGCCATTACTCGCTTGCAGGACATTGAAACCGCTGTCTTCGAGGTAGGCGGCGAGACTGGCACGTACTACGTCGTCATCGTCGATTATCAGCAGCGTTGCACTGGTTTTCTGCATGTGGGCAAACGGCGCCAGAAATAGGTTGGGGTAGGCGGCTCGGTCGGGCCGGAGCGCACTTACTGGATTCACTTCTAGCCTCTCTTTTATGAGTTGTAGGACAAGATGACCTGCCCAGCAAATATCAGAGGTGCCCTGTAAGGCGCAGACGGTACTCCCATCTGCCGGGTGTTTCAAGCTCACGCCGATGGTCGCTGACGCTCTTTACAGCGCAAAGAGCCGGGAGTTATAAAAACGGCTTTGACCGCAACCCAATGGAAGGATGCAGGTATGAGTCGAATCCACGCAGACTACAGCGAAAAGCGCGATTTCATTCGAATGAAAGTGGACAAGGATGTCAGCCTGATCCACGCCGACCAGGTCATTGCCGCTGTATGTCTGGATCTTTCAAGCAGCGGCCTGCAGGTACAGGCCCCCCGCTCGTTCAAGGTCGGTGACGCGCTTGAGGTGCGTATCGAGTCTGATCACCCCGCCCTCAAAGGGCTGGAGGCCAGTACCCGGGTCGTGTGGATCGCCGATCAGGCCGCAGGCCAGCAGAAACTGGGCCTGCGCATCATCGAAATGCACTGAGCCGCGCCCATGAAAGAGGTGCACGTTTGCTGAGCAGCACCGATGCCATCGCAGGCAAGCTTGCTCCCGAGGTGCAGGAGCGGGTCTTGCCAGCGATGCATGCGCTGCGTATCGGCTGACAGCAGCCGGGACGCCCTTTAGCGCTTCTGAGGATCAGAAGTCGTCTTCGACCTGCCCATCCTTGACCTTGAACTCACGGTTTTGCAGATAGGCGTTGCGGATGAAGGTGTACTTGTCGCCACGAATCATCTTCTCGGCTGACAACAGGCTGGCACGGGTATCCACTACATCAACGCCAATACTGGTGTTACGGGTCGGGATATGGCCCATGTAACGGAAGGGTTCGGTGTAAGTGTCCGGGTACTTGGAAATGGCATCACGGACGTTGCTTGGGCCCAGGAATGGCAATACGACGTATGGGCCGCTGCTTACGCCCCAGTAACCCAGCGTTTGGCCGAAGTCTTCATCGTTGCGCTCCAGCCCCATCTTGGTGCCCACATCGAAGAAACCGACAAGGCCAAAGGTGGTGTTGAAGATCAGCCGTGCGGTATCGACCCCGGCAGCACGAGGCTTGAGCTGCAGGACATCATTGGCCAGGTTGCCAACATCACCGATGTTGCGAAACATGTTGTGGATACCGTCTTCCAGAAACTGTGGCGTGACGGTCTGGTAACCCTGCGCCAAAGGCTTGAGCGCATAGGTGTCGATCGTATCGTTGAAGCGGAAGATGGGCCGGTTGATGCTCTCCCATGGGTCTTCCTCGGTTGCCGCCTGGGACGCCAGGGGCCCCAGCAGCAGCCCGGCACAGACGCAGACACGGGTCATCCGATCAATCAAGCCTGTACCAATCCTGCGCATACACTCACTCCTCGACAATCACAAGGCGCTATCCGCGCCCCAAACTCAAAAATGAAACCAGTATAAAGGGTATGCCTCAGATTAGTCAGCGCGACATGGTCGGGATCAGCAAAATGTAAACAATTGCCACATTGTTTGATCGTCATCTGGCTGTCACCCTCTGTGCGTAGCCTGCAAGGTTATTTCAGGGACGATGCCATGCCCCAATCACCTGCTTTAACCGCACTGCTATTCGGACTACGCGGCTGCCTGGTTGACTTTGGCGCACGTAGCAATAGTTTCGAGCATTCGCCACAGGCGACTCCCGGCGCACTGCCGGCATTGGCACGCCTGCGCAGGCAAGCCGTGCCCTGCGGCTGGATCGATGAAATCCCGCTCGCTGTGGCCGAACACTTGAGCCGCCCCTTGCCCGATTGGCTCAAGCCGCACAGCAGTATGCACGACACGCCCTGGCCGGCACCGGACGCGTGCTGGCACGCATTGATGGCGCTGAAAGTAAACCAACTGGATGGCTGCGTGCTGGTCAGCGGCGAACCCAGGTTGCTGCAGTCCGGGCTCAACGCGGGTCTCTGGACCATAGGCCTGGCGGCATGCGGCTCATTATGTGGTTTGAGCAGCAGCCAGTGGCAGGCCTTGAGCCCGCAAGAACAGGCACACAAACGCGGCAAGGCGACACTGCAGCTCTATGCCTTGGGCGTGCATTCAGTCATCGACCATCTGGAAGCGCTCGACGATTGCCTCGCCGATATTGGCCAGCGTCGACTCAAAGGCGAGAAGCCCTGACACACCACCGTTGATCCGGGTCATGCAAAGCAACGCCGAGTGGATTACCCTGTCAGACATGGCATGGACCTTTCGCCAGTGGCGGTGGTCCATGGCTGTGCCTATTCATAGAGGGAGATCACCATGCCTGCCCGCGAACTGCAACAGCAAATCGAGGCCCTGCGCGAGCAACTGGAGCAAAATCCACCGCTCTCACTGGAAGAGCGTGAAAACCTGCAACAGCTGATGCAACAGATCGAAGCCGAGCTCAAACTGGAGCAATTCTCCACAGAAAACAACCTGGTAGACGGGGTGAACCTGGCGGTCGAACGCTTCGAAGTCGACCACCCTGGCCTGACAGCCACCTTGCGCAATATCGTTCAGAGCCTGCAAAGCATGGGTATCTGAGAGTACCAGAGCCAGCACCTGCAGCCCTGCAGGCGCTGGCGCTTACTGGCGTACCAACCGCGAATTGCCCAGACTGATCGTATCGGTACTGCGGTAGGGGTTGATGTCCAGCCCGCCACGGCGCACATAGCGCGCATATACCGTCAGCGTCTCAGGCTTGAGCAGACGCTTGAGGTCGAGGTAGATCCGCTCTACGCACTGTTCATGGAAGTCCGCATGCTGGCGGAAGCTGATCAGGTAGGCCAACAGGCTGGCAGGGTCGAGCGCCGGGCCACGGTAATGCACGGTCACGCTACCCCAGTCCGGCTGGCCGGTGACCGGGCAGTTGGATTTGAGCAAATGGCTGTGCAGGGTTTCTTCGACCACCCGCCCAGTATCGCAGCGCAGCAACTCCGGCTGAGGATGCTCGTACTGGCTGATGCTGACATCCAGGTCATCAATACAGACACCCGGCAACGCCGCTACGCCCTCCCCTTCGACCTCAGACAAGGTACGCACGCGCACACCGACCGGCTTGCCGGCGGCGGCCGAAAGGTCTTTTTCCAGGCAGGCCTGCAGCGCTTGCACCGAGGCGAATACAGTCTGGTTCAGCGAATTGAGGTAGAGCTTGAACGACTTCGACTCAATGATGTTCGGCGAATCGGCCGGGATCGCAAACTCACCGATGGCCACCACCGGCTTGCCGGACGGCAGCAGCCAGGACAACTCAAAGCAGTTCCAGTAGTCGACACCCTGCCAAGGCAAGGTGTCAGCGCTGACACCCAGCTCAGCCCACTTCGCCGCACGCGGGATCGGGAACAACAGGGACGGGGTGTAAGTGGCGATGTATTCGCTGGACTTGCCCAGCGGGGAATGTTCGGCGGCGGGATGCATGGCTCAAACCTGAAGGACGAAATACGCCTAGTTTATCGGGTTTGTGCCATGCGTTGGGCAATCACCTGTCACTGAGCGATGGTCAGCTTGCCCACCATGCCGGCCTGGTAGTGGCCCGGAACGTTGCAGGCGAACTCGATCGGGGTCGACTGGGTGAACGTCCAGGTCAGTTCTGCGGTCTTGCCGGGAGCGACCATTACCACATTGGCATCGTCATGGGACATCCCGCCCCCGTGCATCATCCCGCCATGATTCATCGTCATGTGGCTCATGTTTCCATGGTCCATTTTTGCGTGATCCATCCCACCCGGCATGGCGAGCATTTCCTGTTGATGCCGAGCATGCATGGCCGCATCACCGAGGTTGAACTCGTGTGGCAACTGGCCCTTGTTGATCAGCACGAAACGTACGGTCTCACCCGCCTTGACCTGCAGCGCACGCGGGGCAAAGTACATGTCGCCAAGTTCCACCTCGACAGTACGGGTTGCCTGGTCTGCGGTAGCGGGATGACCGAAGGCAAAGGGTTGCGCCGGCGCAGCAAACAGCGGCAGGCTGAACAGCGCCAAGGCGCCGGCAAGGATAAAACGTGACATGGTCGGTTTACTCCGGGGTTGTCTCGACATGACAGCCACTCTAGCGAGGTGCCACTGGCAACCAGCTGACGAAAAGATTACAACTTCGTCAGCTTTGCCTTTTGCCATTCACACCACGGTATAACGCCCTGCCCACCCATACTATGAGCACCCCATGAAACTGCTGATCGTCGAAGACCAGGCCAAGACCGGCCAGTACCTGTGCCAGGGCTTGAGCGAAGCCGGGTTCAGCGCAGAGCTGGCCACCGATGGCAATACGGGCCAGCACCTGGCGCTCAGCGGCGATTACGCGCTGTTGATTCTTGATGTCATGCTGCCAGGCCGTGATGGCTGGCAGATCCTGCAGGCGGTGCGCGCCGCCGGGCTGGATACCCCGGTGCTGTTCCTGACGGCGCGCGATGCCGTGGAAGACCGCGTGCACGGTCTGGAACTGGGTGCCGACGATTACCTGGTCAAGCCGTTCGCCTTCTCCGAATTGCTGGCGCGGGTACGCACCCTGCTGCGTCGCGGCAGCAGCCCGACACAAGAAACCCTGCTGGGTGTGGCAGACCTGAGCCTTGACCTGATCCGCCGCCGGGTGGAACGCGCCGGGCAACGCATCGACCTGACCGCCAAGGAGTTTTCCCTGCTTGAACTGCTGCTGCGCCGCCAAGGCGAAGTACTGCCAAAATCGCTGATTGCCTCGCAGGTGTGGGACATGAACTTTGAAAGCGACACCAACGTGATCGAGGTCGCTATCCGCCGCCTGCGCCTCAAAATCGACGACGCACACGACAACAAGCTCATCCATACCGTGCGCGGCATGGGCTACGTCCTCGAAGAGCGGACGGCCTGATGCGCCGTCTTTCACTCGGCAACCGCCTGGCGCTGCTGTTTGCGGCCTGCACGGCGGTGGTCTCGCTGTTTGCTGGCGTACTGTTCAGTCGCGCCAGCGAAACTCATTTCATCGAGTTGGACCAGCAATTGCTCAGCGGCCGCCTGTCGTTGATGCGTCAGCTACTTGAGGGCGTGCATGACCCTGCAAGCCTGAACACGCGGCTGCCTGCGCTGCAGACGGAGCTAAGCCATCAGGCCGATCTGGCCGTGCGCATCCGCGGCAATGACGGACGCCTGTGGTTCGATAGCCAGCCCGGCCTGCCGGACTCGCCAATGTCGCCCGGCCTGAACACCCTGACGAGCGACGGCGCCGATTATCGCAGCCTCAGCGAACCCCTCGACGGCGACGGCACACCGAACCTGACACTGTTCCTCGACATCACCCATCACCAGCACTTCCTGCAGCGCATGCAACGGCTGATCTGGCTGACCGTAGGCCTCTCGGCACTGGCCACCGCCCTGCTCGGCGCCTGGGCCGTACGCAGTGGCCTGCGCCCCTTACGGCAGATGGGTGAAGTGGCGGCCGGGGTTTCGGCCCGATCGCTGACCACTCGCCTGCCGGTAGCACAGATGCCGATTGAGCTCGCGGACCTGGCGAACACCGTCAACGCCATGCTTGAGCGACTGGACGATGCCTTCCAGCGCCTTTCGGCATTCTCTTCCGACATCGCCCATGAGCTGCGTACGCCGCTGTCCAATCTGCTGACCCACACCCAGGTCACCCTGACCCGTCCGCGCAGCCTGGAAGAGTACCGCGAGGCCCTGCACGGCAACCTTGAAGAGCTGCAGTGGATGGCTCAACTGGTCAACGACATGCTCTACCTGGCCAAGGCCGATAACGGCCTGCTAATGCCCAGCCGCCAGCCGCTGACATTGGAAGATGAGGTTGGCGCACTGCTGGAGTACTACGCACCATTGGCCGAGGACGCTCAGGTACGCTTGAGCCATATCGGCCAGGCGCGACTGGAAGGCGACCGCCACATGTTGCGCCGGGCACTGTCCAATCTGCTGGACAATGCCTTGCGGTTTACCCCGGCTGGCGGCGAGATCCGCCTGAAGCTTGAACAGCAGGATGCGGGTGTGAGGCTGGAAGTGGCCAACAGCGGCGAGCCGATTGACCCAGCGCTGATACCGCGGCTGTTCGACCGATTCTACCGCGTCGACCCGGCCCGCCATGAGGGCAACAGTGAGCACGCAGGTTTGGGCCTGGCGATCACCCAATCGATCATCAAGGCGCATGGCGGAAGCATTCATGGCGAATCAGCGCAGGGCTGGACGCGCTTCGTGATTGAGTTGCCGACAGCGTAGGGGGCTGCAGCCCATCCTGTAGGAGCCGGGCTTGCCCGCGATGGCATCAGCGCGGTGTCAGCAGGTTCGCGGTGCTTGCATCGCAGGCAAACCTGCTCCAACACACCCTGCAGGAGCCGGGCTTGCCCGCGATGGCATCGGCGCGGTGTCAGCAAGTTCGCGGTGCTTGCATCGCAGGCAAGCCTGCTCCAACGCATCTTGTAGGAGCCGAGCTTGCCCGCGATGGCATCAGCGCGGTGTCAGCAGGTTCGCGGTGCTTGCATCGCAGGCAAACCTGCTCCAACGCATCCTGTAGGAGCCGGGCTTGCCCGCGATAGCATCGGCGCGGTGTCAGCAGGTTCGCGGTGCTTGCATCGCAGGCAAGCCTGCTCCAACGCATCCTGTAGGAGCCGGGCTTGCCCGCGATGGCATCGGCGCAGTGCCAGCAGGTTCGCGGTGCATGCATCGCAGGCAAGCCTGCTCCAACGCATCTTGTAGGAGCCGGGCTTGCCCGCGATAGCATCAGCGTGGTGTCAGCAGGTTCGCGGTGCTTGCATCGCAGGCAAGCCTGCTCCAACACATCTTGCAGGAGCCGGGCTTACTCGTAACGCAGGGCGTACGCTGGCTCTACTTGCGAGGCACGCCACGCCGGATACAGCGTCGCCAGGAAGCTCATCACCAGCCCTGCACTGCAGATCAACGCCACATCGCCCCATTGCAGTTCCGACGGCAAGGTACTGACGAAGTACACGTCGGAGGTGAAGATATGCTGCCCGCTCACACGCTCGAGCCAACCGACCAGTTGGCTGACATTGATCGCGGCGATCACCCCGAGCACGCCCCCGATCAGCGTGCCGACGATACCGATCAATGTCCCCTGCACCATGAACGTGCCCATGATCTGCGCGGGCGTGGCGCCGATGGTGCGCAGGATCGCGATATCCGCGCCCTTGTCATTCACGACCATGATCAGGGTGGCAATGATGTTGAACGCCGCCACCGCGATGATCATCATCAACAGCAGGCCAATCATGGTCTTTTCCATTTTCATGGCACTGAACAGGCTACCCTGGGTGTGGGTCCAGTCATCGGCGCGGTACTGGTCACCCAACTGACCGACAATCGCTGCCGACACTTGAGGTGCGCTGTACAGGTCCTGCACCTTGATTCGTACACCCTGCACCTGGTTCGGCGCCCAATGTTGCATCTGCGCCGCATCGGCCATGTGGATCAGGCCCATGGAGCCATCAAGCTCGGCACCAACTTTGAACACGCCCACCACGTTCAGGCGCTGCATGCGCGGGGTAATACCGCCTGGCGCGGTGCTGACTTCCGGCACGATCAAGGTGAGCTTGTCACCGACATTCAAATGGAAACGCCGCGCTGTAATCTCACCGATCACCACGCCGAACTCATCCGGTTTCAAGTCATCCAGGCGGCCCTGAACGATGTGACTGGCAACGATCGACACCTTGGCTTCCTGAGCCGGGTCGATACCACTGATCTGGATAGGCTGCATCATGCCCTTGTAGGACAGCATGCCTTCAAGCTCTGTCAGCGGTGCTGCGGCAATCACCTGCGGGTTCTTCAGTGCAGTAGCGGCCACGGCTTGCCAGTCATCCACCGGCTTGACGCCCAGCAGGGCAGCATGGGGCACCATGCCGAGAATCCGTGCGCTCATTTCACGCTGAAAACCGTTCATGACCGACAGCACCACGATCATCGCCAGCACGCCCAGGGCCAGGCCGATCATCGAGGTCATGGAGATGAACGAGATAAAGTGGTTACGGCGCTTGGCGCGGGTGTAGCGTGCGCCAATGAAAATAGACAAGGGTCTGAACATGAACTGAAGCACCCGGAAAAAGAGAAAGAACACGGTGCCGGACATTCACGACCGGCACCCTGTACGGCCAGATCAGATCGGCACCAGACGCCCTTCTTCCAGGCGCAGTACGCGGTCCATCTGCCGGGCCAGGCTGAGGTCGTGGGTCACCACCAGAAAGGCGGTCTGCGACGAACTGCTCAGCTCCTTCATCAGCTCCTGGATACCTTGGGCGGTATGCTGGTCGAGGTTGCCGGTCGGCTCATCAAGCATGACCAGGCCAGGGCGATTGACCAGCGCTCGCGCAATGGCCACGCGCTGACGTTCACCACCAGACAGTTCAGACGGTTTGTGGCTCAGACGATGCCCCAGCCCTACCCGCTTGAGCAGCGCTTCAGCGCGCTCGCGCGCTTCAGGAATGGCGGTACGACCAATCAGCAGCGGCATGCAGACGTTCTCCAGCGCGGTGAACTCTGGCAACAGGTGGTGGAACTGGTAGACAAACCCCAGCGCACGGTTGCGCAACAGGCCTCGGGCCCGCTCACCCAGCGCCGAAAGCTCTTCACCAGCCAGCCAGACACTGCCCTCGGTAGGCGTATCCAGGCCACCCAGCAGGTTGAGCAAGGTACTCTTGCCCGAGCCGGAACTGCCGACGATGGCAATCCGCTCACCCGGGTGCAGTTCCAACTGCAGGCCCGAGAGCACCCGAACCGACTCCGGGCCCTCTTCATAGGACTTGCCCAGGTTGCGGCAACTCAGCACAGCTTTATTACTCATGCCCAACTCACTCATAACGTAGCGCCTCCGCTGGCTGGGTGCGTGCCGCACGCCAGGCCGGATACAGGGTGGCGAGGAAACTCAGGACCAGTGCCGCGCCACAGACCATCCAGACATCCTCGGCCATCACCTGGGACGGCAGGTAGTCGATGAAATAGACGTCGGCATTGAGGAATTTGTGGCCGATCAACGACTCAAGGCCGGCGATCGCAGCACTGACGTTCAGGGCAGCGGCAATGCCGATCACCGCACCGATAAGCGTACCGACCACGCCAATGACCGTACCCTGGACCATGAAGATTGCCATGATCTGCCCCGGCGTTGCCCCCAGGGTGCGCAGAATGGCGATATCGCCCTTCTTGTCGTTCACCACCATCACCAGCGTGGAGATGATATTGAACGCAGCGACAGCGACAATCAGCAGCAGCAACAGGCCGATCATGGCTTTTTCCATGCGGATGGCCTGGTACAGGTTGCCGTGGCTGCGGGTCCAGTCGCGGGCGTAGAACTCCTGGTCACCCAGTTTCTGGGCGATGCTCCAGGCCGTGCGCGGCGCCTGGAACAGGTCATCGAACTTCAGGCGCAGGCCTTGCACCTGGTCGGCTTTCCAACGGTGCAAGCGCGACAGGTCGGAGAGGTTGGTCAACCCGAGGTAGCCGTCGATCTCGCCAGCGCCAACATGGAAGATGCCGACCACGGTGAAACGCTTCATGCGCGGGAACATGCCAGCAGGCGTCACGGTCACTTCAGGTGCTACGAAGGTCAGCTTGTCGCCAATGCCGACGCCCAACTTGGTCGCCGCCTTGTCGCCGATCATGATGCCGAACTCGCCGGGCACCAGGTCATCAAGCCGGCCCTGGCGGATAAAGTCATCGATGATCGAGACCTTGCGCTCCTGACCTGGGTCAATACCGTTAAGCAAGACTTTCTGCACCTTGCCATCGTGAGTCAGCAATCCTTGCATCTGGGTGAACGGTGCCACCGCCACCACCTGCGGGTTCTGCTTTACTGTATCGGCAAGTGCAGGCCAGTTATTGATGGGCTGGCCGGTTTCAAGCGTGGCATGGGGCACCATGCCCAGTACGCGGGTACGCATCTCATGATCGAAGCCATTCATGACCGAAAGCACCACGATCATCACCACCACGCCCAGGGCGAGGCCGATCATCGAGGTCAGGGAAATGAACGAGACGAAGTGGTTGCGGCGCTTGGCACGGGTATAACGCGTACCGATGAATACGAAGAGAGGTCTGAACATGTCGGGGCTTGTTCGGATGAAAGAGGAACGTCCTTGTGGCGGGGCTTGGACAGCAGCTTTACACTCAGACCACCGCCGCTACCATGGGTTCGCCATGTCGACATTAGATGAAGAAGATCGCCGCGAATACTACCGTATCGAGGATAGGATCGCACTGGAAATTCGCCCACTGAACGTTGCCGATGCGTCTGGCACAGAGTTGTTGCAAGATGCGTCACCACTGTTCAACCTGCTCAGCGAACTGCACCTGAGCGAGTTCGAGTCACAGCACCTGTTGCGCCAGCTCAGCGAAAAGGACCGCACCCTCGCAGCCTTTCTCAAAGCCCAGAACAAACGCATCGACTTGCTCAGCCAGGTAGTCGCCCAGAGCCTGCTCGGGCAGATCGGCGAACCGCACGCCGTAAAACTCTCCGAAGGCGGCATCGAGGCCCGCCAGCGCCAGGCGCTGGCTGTGGGCAGCCGCGTCGCGGTGAAAATGGTGTTGATGCCGCAAGCCCTGGGGTTGCTGCTACGCGCCAAGGTCACGCATTGCGACAGCAAGCCTGACGGGCTGTTCGATATTGGCGCCGAGTTCATCGACATCACCGACGCACAACGCCAGCTACTGGCGCGCTACATCCTGCAACGCCAGGCGCAACAACGGCGCCAGGCACTGGAGCAGAACAGCGCAACGCCCACCTGAGTTTCACTCTTTACCTTGAAGGAACAAACGTGACCCAGATCTACGGCCACCGTGGCGCCAAGGGCGAAGCGCCCGAGAATACCCTGACCAGCTTCCAGCAGTGCCTGAGCCATGGCGTGCGGCGTTGCGAACTCGACCTGCACCTGTCTGCCGACAATGAACTGATGGTCATTCACGACCCGACACTCAAGCGCACCACGGGTCGACGCGGCAAGGTGGTTGAGCACAACGCCAGTGATCTGGTGACCTATGACGCACGCAAGGGTGGACCGGGCTGGGTGCACCCGTGCCCCATCCCGCGCCTTGAGGAGTTGTTCGAGAAGTGTGATTTCGAGCACTGGCAACTTGAGGTCAAGAGCGCCTCACGCATGCGTGCCGCCACCACGGTACTGGCTATCCGCGAAATGGCACTGCGCTTTGGCCTGCTCGACAAGATCACCATCACCTCCAGCTCACGGGAAGTGCTCGCTGCCGCCCTGGAACTGACCCCGGATATCTCGCGCGGCCTGGTAGCCGAATACGCCTGGCTCGACCCACTGAAGGTCGCCCAGAACTATGGCTGTGAGATGCTTGCGCTGAACTGGACACTGTGCAGCCCGGAACGCCTGGCAAAAGCTCAGCGCCAGGGCTTGCACGTGTCGGTGTGGACAGTCAACGAACCGGCGCTGATGCGCAGGCTCGCTGACTTCGGCGTAGACAGCCTGATTACAGACTTTCCCGGTTTGGCCACTGCCACCCTCGAGAATTGCTGAAATCGGTCTCCCCGGCCGGCTCAGGCCACCGGCCGGAGCCGCTCAAAAAAGCCGGTTGAGGCCGTCGTAGGCCGCTACCCGATAGGCTTCAGCCATGGTCGGGTAGTTGAAGGTGGTGTTGACGAAGTACTTCAGGGTATTGCACTCACCCGGCTGGTCCATGATGGCCTGGCCAATGTGAACGATCTCCGACGCCTGATAACCGAAGCAATGTACGCCGAGGATTTCCAGGGTCTCGCGGTGGAACAGGATCTTCAGCATGCCCTGGGGCTCACCGGCGATCTGCGCACGCGCCATACTCTTGAAGAACGCCTTGCCGACTTCGTAAGGCACCTTGGCCTGGGTCAGCTCCTGCTCGTTCTTGCCGATCGAGCTGATCTCAGGAATGGTGTAGATACCGGTCGGCACGTCGTTGACGAAGCGCCAGCTGCCGTTATCAACGATGCTGCCCGCTGCCGAACGACCCTGGTCGTGAGCAGCACTGGCCAGGCTCGGCCAGCCGATCACATCGCCCGCGCCGTAGATGTTCGGCACACAGGTGCGGTAGTTCTCGTCCACTTCGATCTGGCCACGGCTGTTGACCTTGATACCGATGTTTTCCAGGCCAAGCTTGTCGGTGTTGCCTGTACGGCCGTTGCACCAGAGCAAGGCGTCCGCCTTGATCTTCTTGCCCGACTTCAGGTGCAGGATCACGCCGTTATCCAGCCCTTCAACACGCTCGTAGTCTTCATTGTGACGTACGGTGATGTTGTTGTTGCTGAAGTGGTAGCTCAACGCCTGGGAGATTTCCGAGTCGAGGAAGCTGAGCAACTGACCACGGTTGTCCACCAGTTCAACCAGTACACCCAGACCACTGAAGATCGAGGCGTATTCGCAACCAATGACACCGGCACCGTAAACGATCAGCTTGCGCGGCGTATGGCCGAGGCTGAGGATGGTGTCGCTATCGTAGATACGCGGGTGATGGAAATCGATATCGGCCGGGCGATAAGGACGCGAGCCGGTAGCGATGATGATGTGCTTGGCTACCAGTTTCTCGACCACGCCGTTGGCGCAGACCACTTCGACGGTCTGTTCGTCAGCGAAGCTGCCGGTACCGAAGAACACGTCAACGCGGTTACGTGCGTAGTAGCCGGTGCGAGAAGCCACCTGCTTGGCGATTACCTTCTCGGCGCTCTTGAGCACGTCCGGGAACGAGAACCAGCGCGGCTCACCAATGGCCCGGAACATCGGGTTGGTGTTGAACTGCATGATCTGGCGCACCGAGTGACGCAGGGCCTTGGACGGGATGGTGCCCAGATGGGTGCAGTTGCCGCCGACCTGGCGACGGCTATCGACCATCGCCACCTTGCGCCCTGCTTTGGCGGCATTCATTGCCGCCCCTTCTCCTGCCGGGCCGGACCCCAGCACCACTACGTCGTAGTTGTAGACAGCCATGCGTACTCCTTCAGAACAGGCCCGCTCGCCACGCCGGCGATCGGGGCTAGATCATGCCGCCAAGAGCGTCATGAAAATATTCGGGTGCAGTCTAATCAAGCGTGAACGCCGCGCACATTAACCCTTGGTCGCGTCGTAGGCTATTTTTCTCTGCACTACATCTCACACTGCAACAGTCTGTTACTGCGCGTGCATCAGTCGCTCAAATGCAGGCGTCGCATGGGAGACGAAGCCTGTATCGGCACGGGTCACGAAAACTGCTGCTACATTGTATTTCAAGGCAAACGCCCAGCCCTGTTCAGGGCCGAGGATCAGCAACACCGTGGACATGCCATCGGCCATCAGCGTTGAGGGATCAAGCACCGTGACCGAAGCCAGACGATGGCTGACCGGTGCACCAAGCCGCGCATCAAAGACATGCGAAAAACGCTGACCATTCTGCTCGAAAAAATTGCGATAGTCTCCTGATGTAGAAACACCGTAACCCTCAAGCGCCAGCACTTGCTGAGCGACCTGCTGATCGGTACGCGGCCATTCCAGCGCAATGCGCCACGGATTGCCGTCCGGCTTGCGCCCCACCGCCTTGAGTTCACCTGTCACTTCAACCAGGTAGCTGCTCACGCCCAGCGCACGCATTCGCTCGACCAGCAAATCGACGGCATGGCCGGCAGCGATGCTGTTGAAGCCCAGCTCCAGCGGGGCATCCTTGCACAACTGCAGCCCGTCGATCTGCAGGTGTTCGTGGCCAACACGCCCGCGGGCTGCAGCCAACGCCTGCGCACCGGGCACCTGTTCACCCCGGGACTGCGGGCCAAAGCCCCACACATCAAGCAATGGCTCAACGGTCAGGTCAAAGGCGCCCTGGCTTTGCCGCGACAACTGCTCACCCAACTGCACCAGTTGCAGCACGTCTGCCGGCATGACCTGACAACTGTTGGCCGGCAAACGGTTGAACTGCGCAATCAGTGAGTCGCTGCGGTAGGTAGAAAACGTATGGTCGATCTGCTGGAGAACCGCCTCCACTGCAAACCGGACCTGTTCCGGCGCCGGGCCCTGAGCCGTACGCACATACTGCACCGTGTAGGTACTGCCCATGGTCGGGCCACTGATGCGCTCCAGCGAAGGCGTACGGTCGCAACCGCACAGCCACAACGCCAGAATCACCAGCCCCCCACCTGCCCACCGCGCCATTACGCCTCCTTGAGCCCAGACACAAAAAACGGGAACCCTGGGGTTCCCGTCTTGTGCAACCTGATGACCGCTTAGTGCGGGAATGCAGGCGGGTTGACCCCGGCCATGTCTTCCATCACACGCACGACCTGGCAGCTGTAACCGAATTCGTTGTCGTACCAAACGTACAGGACAACGCGGTTATCGTTGCAGATAGTCGCTTCGGCATCGACGACGCCTGCGTGGCGCGAACCAACGAAGTCGGTGGAAACCACTTCCTGGGAGCTCACGTAGTCGATCTGCTTGTGCAGGTCCGAGTGCATGGCCATCTGGCGCAGGTACTCGTTGATCTCTTCGCGAGAAGTCGCCTTCTCCAGGTTCAGGTTCAGGATAGCCATCGAGACGTTAGGCGTCGGAACGCGGATAGCGTTGCCGGTCAGCTTGCCCTTGAGCACTGGCAGTGCCTTGGCGGCAGCGGTGGCAGCACCGGTCTCGGTGATCACCATGTTCAACGGAGCGCTACGACCACGGCGGCTGCCTTTGTGGAAGTTGTCGATCAGGTTCTGGTCGTTGGTGTACGAGTGAACGGTTTCGACGTGGCCGTTGACGATGCCGAACTTGTCATTCACAGCCTTGAGCACCGGCACGATGGCGTTGGTGGTGCAGGAGGCCGCCGAGATGATCTTGTCTTCAGGGCTGATTTCGCCGTGGTTGATACCGTGAACGATGTTCTTCAGGGCACCTTTGCCAGGCGCGGTGAGGATCACACGGGAAGCACCCGGGCAGGCCAGGTGCTGGCCCAGGCCCTCGGCATCACGCCATACACCGGTGTTGTCGACGATCAGAGCGTCCTTGATGCCGTACTGGGTGTAGTCGACTTCACTTGGGCTCTTCGCGTAGATCACCTGGATCAGGTTACCGTTGGCGGTGATGGTGTTGTTTTCTTCATCGATGGTGATGGTGCCATCGAATGGACCATGTACCGAGTCACGGCGCAGCAGGCTGGCGCGCTTGACCAGGTCGTTGGTAGCACCTTTACGCACGACAATGGCGCGCAGGCGCAGGCCGTCGCCACCACCGGTCTTCTCGATCAGGATGCGGGCCAGCAGGCGACCGATACGACCGAAGCCGTACAGGACCACATCAGTGCCCTTGCGTGCCGAAGCGTTCTGCTTGCCGACCACATCGGCCATTTCTTCGCGCACGAACTGCTCGGCGGTACGGCCGTTGCCTTGTTCCTTGAACTTGACAGCCAGCTTGCCCAGGTCGACCGAGGCGGCGCCCAGCTTCAGCTCGCTCATGGCCTTGAGCAGCGGGAATGTCTCGTGGACAGACAGTTCGGATTCGTCGGACTGGCGATGACGCGCAAAGCGGTGGGCCTTGAGGATCGCAATCACTGAACGGTTGATCAGGCTACGGCCATAGATCGAGCTCACCACGTTGTTATTGCGGTAGAGCTGACCGATAAGCGGGATCATCGCTTCTGCAAGCGCTTCACGATCAATCCACTCACCAAGACACTGGTCGGGCTTCTGAGTCACGGGAACCTTCCACATGTAGGGACAGAAAAAAGGGGCTACATTATGACGCCCCGAGGTGTTTCGAGCAATGCGCGCCTGTCGCTCCTCTTATCGCGGCATCACATCCGTGGTTTTTTGCCCCCTTCGCGCCTGACAGGCCGCCCCCAGGCCCGGTACAATCGACCCTTTGTCGCAACGCTTGGAGCTCGACCGCCCGTGCCAGTTCTGCGTCTTCCGCACCTGCCGGCCACCGCCGGCAAACACACCTGGAGCAACCTGCCGGGCGCCGCCCTGAGCCTGGCTATTGCCGAAGCCGCCAGCGCCGCCAAGCGCTTTACCCTGCTGCTGACCGCCGACAGCCAGACGGCCGACCGCCTGGAGCAGGAACTGCGCTTCTTCGCACCGCAGTTGCCGGTACTGCCCTTCCCCGACTGGGAAACCCTGCCGTACGACCTGTTCTCGCCGCACCAGGACATCATCTCTCAACGCGTGGCCAGCCTGTATAGGCTGCCGGAACTCGACCACGGCATTCTCGTGGTACCGATCACCACCGCCCTGCACCGCCTGGCGCCAACACGCTTCCTGCTGGGCAGCAGCCTGGTGCTGGATATCGGTCAGAAGCTCGACGTCGAGCAGATGCGCCTGCGCCTTGAAGCCAGTGGCTACCGCTGCGTCGACACCGTTTATGAACACGGCGAGTTTGCCGTGCGCGGAGCACTGATCGACCTGTTCCCGATGGGCAGCAAGCTGCCTTACCGGATCGACCTGTTCGACGACGAAATCGAAACCCTGCGCACGTTCGACCCGGAGACCCAGCGCTCGATCGACAAGGTCGATTCGGTACGCCTGCTGCCCGCGCGCGAATTTCCGCTACAAAAGGACGCCGTGACCCAGTTCAAGGCGCGCTTTCGTGAACGGTTCGACGTCGACTTCCGCCGCAGCCCGATCTTCCAGGACCTCACCAGCGGCATTATTCCCGCAGGCATCGAGTACTACCTGCCACTGTTCTTCGAGGAAACCTCGACGCTGTTCGACTACCTGCCGCAGGACACCCAGGTGTTTTCCCTGCCGGGTATCGAGCAGGCCGCCGAACACTTCTGGAGCGACGTGCGCAACCGTTACGACGAGCGCCGCATCGACCCGAACCGGCCATTGCTGCCCCCCGTCGAACTGTTCATGCCGGTAGAGGACTGCTTTGCCCAACTCAAGCGCTGGCCGCGCATCGTGGTCAGCCAGGATGACAGCGAGGGCGGTGTTGGCCGCGAGCGCTTCGCCGCGCAGACGCTACCGAACCTGGCCATCGAAGCCAAGGCCAACCAGCCGCTGGCCGCACTGTCCAGTTTCCTTGAGCAGTTCCCGGGCCGCGTCTTGTTCACCGCCGAATCGGCGGGGCGCCGCGAAGTGCTGCTGGAGCTGCTCGAACGCCTGAAGCTGCGCCCACAGACCCTCGACAGCTGGGACGACTTCGTTCAAAGCAAAGAGCGCCTGGGGATCACCATCGCGCCACTGGACGACGGCCTGCTGCTGGAAAGCCCCGCCCTGGCACTGGTCGCCGAAAGCCCATTGTTCGGCCAGCGCGTCATGCAGCGTCGACGCCGCGAGAAGCGCAGCGACGGCACTAACGATGCGGTCATCAAGAACCTCACCGAACTGCGCGAAGGCGCGCCGGTGGTCCACATCGACCACGGTGTTGGCCGCTACCTGGGCCTGGCGACGCTGGAGATCGACAACCAGGCCGCCGAGTTCCTGACACTTGCCTACGCCGAGGGCGCCAAGCTCTATGTACCGGTCGCCAACCTGCACCTGATCGCGCGCTACACCGGTAGCGACGACGCCCTGGCACCGCTGCACCGCCTGGGCTCGGAAGTCTGGCAAAAGGCCAAGCGCAAAGCCGCCGAACAGGTCCGCGACGTAGCCGCCGAACTGCTCGACATCTACGCCCGCCGCGCAGCGCGCAAGGGTTATGCCTTTGCCGACCCGGCAGCCGACTATGCCACCTTCAGCGCCGGCTTCCCGTTCGAGGAAACCCCGGACCAGCAAGCCGCCATCGAAGCGGTACGCGAGGACATGCTCGCCGCCAAGCCGATGGACCGCCTGGTCTGTGGCGACGTCGGCTTCGGCAAGACCGAAGTGGCCATGCGAGCCGCGTTTATCGCTGTGCATGGCGGACGCCAGGTGGCCATCCTGGTGCCCACCACCCTGCTCGCCCAACAGCACTACAACAGCTTCCGCGACCGCTTTGCCGACTGGCCGGTGACCGTGGAGGTGATGAGCCGCTTCAAGTCAGCCAAGGAAATCAACGCCGCCGTCCAGGACCTGGCAGACGGCAAGATCGATATCGTCATCGGCACGCACAAGCTGCTGCAGGACGACGTCAAGATGAAAGACCTCGGCCTGGTGATCATCGACGAAGAACACCGTTTCGGCGTGCGCCAGAAGGAACAGCTCAAAGCACTGCGCAGCGAAGTCGACATTCTTACCCTCACCGCCACGCCGATCCCGCGGACGCTGAACATGGCGGTGTCCGGCATGCGCGACCTGTCAATCATCGCGACCCCGCCAGCGCGACGACTGTCGGTTCGCACCTTTGTCATGGAGCAGAACAAAAGCACCATCAAGGAAGCGCTGCTGCGTGAGCTGCTGCGCGGCGGCCAGGTCTACTACCTGCACAATGATGTGAAGACCATCGAAAAATGTGCTGCCGACCTCGCCGAACTGGTGCCGGAGGCGCGTATCGGCATTGGCCACGGGCAAATGCGCGAGCGCGAACTCGAACAGGTGATGAGCGACTTCTACCACAAGCGCTTCAACGTCCTGATTGCCTCGACCATCATCGAGACCGGTATCGACGTACCCAGCGCGAACACCATCATCATCGAACGCGCCGACAAATTCGGCCTGGCGCAGCTGCACCAGCTACGTGGACGCGTGGGGCGCAGCCACCACCAGGCGTATGCCTACCTGCTCACACCGCCACGCCAGCAGATCACCGCCGATGCGGAAAAGCGCCTGGAAGCCATCGCAAACACCCAGGACCTTGGGGCAGGTTTCGTCCTTGCCACCAACGACCTGGAAATCCGTGGTGCGGGCGAACTGCTCGGCGAAGGCCAGAGCGGCCAGATCCAGGCCGTCGGCTTCACCCTGTACATGGAAATGCTCGAACGTGCGGTCAAAGCCATTCGCAAGGGCACGCAACCCAACCTCGATCAACCGCTCGGCGGCGGCCCGGAAATCAACCTGCGCGTGCCAGCGCTGATTCCCGAGGACTACCTGCCGGATGTCCATGCACGCCTGATTCTCTACAAACGCATTGCCTCGGCTACCGACGAAGACGGCCTCAAGGACCTGCAGGTGGAAATGATCGATCGCTTCGGCCTGCTGCCGGAGCCGACCAAGAACCTGGTGCGCCTGACCCTGCTCAAATTGCAGGCCGAGCAGCTCGGCATCAAGAAAGTCGATGCTGGCCCACAAGGCGGGAAGATCGAGTTCGCCGGGGAAACCCCTGTCGACCCACTGGTACTGATCAAACTGATCCAGAGCCAACCCAAACGCTACAAGTTCGAGGGCGCAACGCAGTTCAAGTTCATGGTTCCCATGGAGCGCGCAGAAGAACGCTTCAATACCCTCGAGGCGCTGTTCGAGCGCCTGACCCCGACATCCGCTTAAGGAAAACCGATGCGCCTGATTCGCTCCCTGGCCCTGCTGGCCGCGCTCTGCTCCACCAGCGCCTTCGCTGACGGCCTGTATCAGATCGAGATGATTCTGGTTCGGCAAAACAGCGTGCCGGCCATTACCAGCCAGTACGCCCCGGAAGACTGGGCCGCCGACGCCAAGACGTTAAGCAGCACCGACGAAAGCAAGCCTGCGATGAACGACGAAGCGGCAAAGCTGCAGGCCGACAGCCAGTACACCATCCTGCTGCGCAAAGCCTGGCAACAGAACCTGAGCGCAGAACCGGGCAAGGTCGCCATCAGTGACGGCAAGCGGCACTTCGGCCACTTCCCCGTGGAAGGCAACCTGAGCCTGAGTGACGGCCGCTTCATCAGCGCTGACGCCAGTTTCTGGGTCAACCGTTTTGCGGCCGACGGCAGCATTACCCAGACCGAACAGTTCAAGCAGAGCAACAGCAACATGCGCCTTGGCGACCTGAACTACCTTGACGGCGGCCATCTGGCACTGCTGCTCAAGGTCACGAAGCTTTGAAATGCCCGACCGCGTGATAGCCCCGCTTCCACCCCAGCCACGCCTGTGGCTGGGCAGCATCGAGTTCAGCGCCTTCGAGCCTCGCAACGGGCGCATGCAGCGCTACACCCAACACCGCGCCGCACTCGCCTTCGGCTATGCCGGCGACTATGTCAGTGGCACCCTGCATGCGCGTCAGGCGCAACCCCTGCAGCGCCACCTGGGCGCGGAGCAAAGCCTGCGCGAAACACTCCTGAGCCTGGGCTTCAAGGTTGCCACCCGGCAGAGCAAAGCCTTGCCGGAAAGTGCCGGCGAGCCGTTCGAGCTCCCCAGCGAGGCAGCCTGGTTACGTTTTGTCCTCAATGACCTGCCACACTTGCGCGAGCAAGGCTGGCAAATCATCTGCGCTGACGACTTCGCCTTTGACCTCACCCCGGTCGACGACTGGTACGCCCAGGTCGTCGAGACACCCGAACGCGACTGGTTCGACCTCGAACTGGGCATCGTGGTCAATGGCGAGCGCTTGAGCCTGTTGCCGATCCTGCTCAACCTGCTGCGTACCCACCCGGAATTGCTCAACAGTGCACACCTGGCCAAACGCCGTGACGACGAGCAGATCCTGGTGCCCATTCCCCACCCTCATGCACCGCGCAAGACGCTTCAGATCGCCCTGCCGTACGGGCGGCTCAAACCGGTATTGGCCACCCTGGGGGATTTTTACCTGCGCGAGCCGGGCGAGACCACCGTACGCCTGGCCAGCCCTGACGCGGCGCGCCTGAACGCCCTGCTCGAGCTGCCACTGACCTGGGAAGGCGGTGAGCGGGTTCGCGCTTTGGGCGAACGCCTGCGCGATATTCGTACCCAGGCCGTCACCACCCCTGAAGGCCTGAAAGCTACCCTGCGCCCCTATCAGCTTGAAGGCTTGAGCTGGATGCAGGCGCTGCGCGAACTGGACGTCGGCGGCATCCTGGCTGACGACATGGGCCTGGGCAAGACGCTGCAAACCCTGGCCCACCTGCTGACTGAAAAAAACGCAGGCCGTCTTGATCGACCGGCAATGGTGGTAATGCCCACCAGCCTGATCCCCAACTGGCAGGATGAAGCCGAGCGCTTTGCTCCGCAGTTACGGGTACTGGCATTGCAAGGCATTGGTCGCCGACAGTACTTCGACAAGCTGGCGGACTACGACCTGCTCCTGACAACCTATGCGCTGCTGCCCAAGGACCTTGACCACCTCAAGCACCTGCCACTGCACGTACTGATCCTGGACGAAGCCCAGTACATCAAGAGCCCCACCAGCAAGGCCGCGCAGGCTGCGCGACAGCTAGAGGCGCGGCAACGCCTGTGCCTGAGTGGTACGCCACTGGAAAACCACCTGGGCGAACTCTGGTCACTGTTCCACTTCCTGCTGCCGGGATGGCTGGGCGACAACAAGGCGTTCAACCGCGATTACCGGGTGCCTATTGAGCGCCAGGGTGACGAAGAACGCTTGCAGCACCTGAATGCACGGATAAAGCCCTTCCTGCTGCGCCGAACCAAGGAGCAAGTGGCAACCGAACTGCCGGCCAAGACCGAAATGATCCACTGGGTCGACTTGACCGAAGCACAGCGCGACGTCTATGAAACCATGCGCCTGGCCATGGACAAGAAAGTCCGCAACGAGATCAGCCGCAAGGGTGTTGCCCGCAGCCAGATCATCATTCTTGAGGCACTGCTGAAGCTGCGCCAAGTCTGTTGCGACCTGCGTCTGGTCAAATCCGAGGCAGCCGGCCCATCACGCAGCGCGAACTCGGGCAAACTCAACAGCCTGCTGGAGATGCTTGAAGAATTGCTCGCCGAAGGCCGTCGAGTGCTGCTGTTCTCGCAGTTCACCAGCATGCTTTCGCTGATTGCCGAGGAACTGCAACAGCGCGGTATCGACTATGCGTTGTTGACGGGTGACACCCGCGACCGACGCGCACCGGTTGCAGACTTCCAGAGCGGCCGGCTGCAGATCTTCCTGATCAGCCTCAAGGCCGGTGGCGTCGGACTCAACCTCACGGCAGCCGACACCGTGATTCACTACGACCCATGGTGGAACCCGGCAGCCGAACAGCAAGCGACCGACCGTGCATACCGCATTGGCCAGGAAAAACCGGTGTTCGTCTACAAGCTAATTACCCGCGGCACCGTGGAAGAGAAGATCCAGCAGCTGCAGCAGGAGAAGTCTGCACTGGCAGCCGGTGTACTGGATGGGCGCCAGGCCGGAGACTGGAAACTGGCCGACGACGATATCGACGCACTACTGGCACCCTTGCCAGGCCGTCGTCACCCGCCTAAAAGCGGGTGAGCCCGGTATTAACGCGGGTGTCAGCGGGGCGCCAGCACGATCAAAGCAGCGGCACCATCAGCCCGCCAACACTCGCGCCAAGGTCGACTTCACCTTGCCCATGCCATCGTGCAGTGCCTGCTCGATTTCGGCCATGGTGATCACGGCGGTTGATTTACCCGCCGCCGGGTTCACCACCAATGCCAGGCAGGCATAGTCCAGCTCCAGCTCGCGTGCCAATGCGGCTTCCGGCATGCCGGTCATGCCGACGATGTCGCAGCCATCACGCTCAAGACGGGCGATCTCGGCAACGGTTTCCAGCCGCGGCCCTTGGGTGCAGGCATAAACACCATGGCTGCTGTAACCGACACCTTCGGCTGCCAGCGCGGCAATCAACCGGGCACGCAGCGGCTCGCTGTAGGGGTAGCTGAAGTCGATGTGCGTGACCTGCTCCAGATCATCGGCAAAATACGTGTGCTCACGACCGCTGGTGTAGTCGATCAGTTGATGCGGCACACAGAAATGCCCGGTCCCCATCGCCGCATGAATGCCACCCACGGCGTTCACCGCCAGGATTGCCTCAGCACCCGCCTGCTTCAATGCCCACAGGTTGGCACGGTAGTTGACCTTATGCGGTGGAAAGCGGTGCGGATGGCCATGGCGGGCCAGGAACAGCACTTCACGACCGGCATACTCACCCACCAATACGTCAGCCGACGGCCGGCCATAGGGCGTGTCCATCGGCAGCGCCTGACGAATGTTCAAGCCCTCAAGCTGGGTCAGGCCGGTACCGCCGATAATGGCGTAAACAGTCATTGTGTGTCCTTAATCGATCAACTGGGCTTCTTGCAAAGCCCCTAAAGCCGCTAGCCACCGTGGCTGTTGGCGATACTCGGTAGTGGCAAAGCCTTGCCCGCGCATGCGCGCGATACGTGGCGAGGGCTTTACCTTCATGCGCTGGGCTGCCGACAACGCAAGCTCTGCCGCCGCCCGATCGTTGCACACCAGCCCCATGTCACAGCCTGCACTCAAGGCGGCCTCGATTCGACTGGCAGCGTCACCAACGACGTGCGCACCGGCCATCGACAGGTCATCACTGAAGATCACACCGTCAAAACCCAGTTCGCCACGCAGAATGTCCTGCAGCCAGCGCCGCGAGAACCCGGCAGGCTGATTATCGACCTGCGGATAGATCACGTGCGCCGGCATCACAGCAGCCAACTGCCCGCTCAGGCGAGTGAACGGAATCAGGTCGGCGGCGCGGATCTGCGCGAGGCTGCGCTCATCGGTCGGGATCGCCACGTGCGAATCCGCCTCGGCCCAGCCATGGCCAGGGAAATGCTTGCCGCAGGCTGCCATGCCGGCCGCGTTCATGCCACGGATGAAGGCACCGGCCAACACGGTAGCGCGCTCGGGGTCACCTTCAAACGCACGGCTGCCGACCACCGCACTGCGCTGATGATCGAGATCCAGCACTGGCGCGAAGCTGAGGTCCAGGCCTACCGCTAGCACTTCGGTCGCCATCAGCCAGCCACATTGCTCTGCCAGGTACTCGGCATTGTCGTTGTCGGCAATGGCGCGCATGGCCGGCAAACGCACAAAGCCCTGACGCAGGCGCTGCACCCGGCCACCCTCCTGGTCGACCGCCAGGATCAGGTCGGGGCGAATGGCGCGAATGGAGGCGGTCAGTTCTCGCACCTGGCGCGGGCAGTCGATGTTGCGGGCAAAAATGATCAGGCCCGCCACTTCGGGCTGGCGCAGGAGTTGACGATCTTCGGCGGTCAACCAGGTACCGGCGACGTCCACCATCAGGGAGCCTTGCAGGCTGGCACTCATAAATGATCCTTCAGTTGAGGGAGGCCGTGGCCCACTCGGGGCACGCGGCTTCTTCGATCTGCACAGGGCAATGCACCGGTACCTGCTCGAACAGGCTCACCAGGTCGGCATTGCGTAGGCGCACACAACCATGGGACAGCGGAACGCCCATGGGTTCCGTGTCCGGCGTGCCATGCAGGTAGATATAGCGGCGGAAGGTATCGACCGGCCCAAGGCGATTGCGCCCTGGCTCACAGCCACTGAGCCAGAGGATGCGCGAAAGAATCCAGTCACGCCCGGGAAACTGCTCATGCAGTGCCGGCGTCCAGGTTTCACCCGTCCAGCGTCGCCCCCTCAGCACCGCGCCGCACGGCAAGCCCGCGCCAATTTTTGCGCGAACCTGATGGCGACCGCGAGGGGTACATCCGGAACCACTGGTTTCCCCCGCACCATTGAGCGCGGTAGACACTGGAAGACGCACGACCAGGCGCCCCTGGGCAAACCCATAGAGGCATTGATCGGCGATGGAAATATGCAGTAAATCGAGAGTAGGCATGGGGCGCTAGCTTAGCTGAAGCGCCCCGCCGTTGCATCAGGCCTTGGCAGGCATTGACGCACTGCCCGACTTGCTCCGCGGACGCAATTGCGCAGCGGCCATGGCTTCGTCGGTCACACCGCTTTCGGCGCGCATGCCAGCCGCCAGGAACGGCACCATGAGGCGCATGACCTGCTCGATCGAGGTGTTGACCCCGAAATCGGTTTCGGCAATTGCGCGCAACGCCTTGATGCCGGACATGCTGAACGCGGCGGCACCGAGCATGAAATGCACGCGCCAGAACAGTTCGATTGGCGGAATACGCGGCGCCGCTTCGTTGACCAGCAACATGTAGCGACGGAACACCTTGCCGTACATGTCTTCCAGGTAACGCCGCAAGTGCCCTTGGCTCTGGCTGAACGCCAACCCCAGCAGGCGCATGAAAATGGACAGGTCGTTGCCACTACGCGGCTGCACCGCCAGCGCCTGCTCGACCAACATTTCCAGCAGCTCTTCGAGTGTCGGCTTTTGCTCCGGGCGCGCCTGACGACGCTCCAGCTCACGCTCCAGGCTGGCACAGAACGGGCCAAGGAAACGCGAGAAGACGGCCTGGATCAGCGCCTTCTTGGAACCGAAATGGTAGTTCACCGCCGCCAGGTTGACGCCGGCCTTGCTGGTAATCAGCCGCAATGAGGTTTCGGCAAAACCTTTTTCCGCGAACAACTGTTCTGCTGCATCGAGAATGCGTTCAACGGTTTCCGACTGGGCCATGACTACTCCGCCTGACAAACACTTGTTTGAAACATACGTTTCAAGCAAGGGTATTGTCAAGTCTGGGCGGCCGTTTTCTGGCTCACGGGTCACGTATTTAATCACAGCTTCAAGGCGCAGGCTTCAGGCAACAAGCCCACGCAAGTCGACGTCGTTGCAACGCCAACAGCCCGTCAGGTGAAGCTTATGTATTGCCAACCCTCTTCCACTGTATATAATCCCAGTCACTGTATAAAAAGACAGAGCGATCGACATGCTAAAACTGACGCCACGCCAAGCTGAGATTCTGGCTTTTATCAAACGCTGCCTGGAAGACAACGGCTTCCCGCCAACACGTGCGGAAATCGCCCAGGAGCTGGGCTTCAAATCGCCCAACGCTGCCGAGGAACACCTCAAGGCACTGGCCCGCAAAGGCGCGATCGAAATGACCCCGGGCGCCTCTCGCGGCATCCGCATCCCAGGCTTCGAGGCCAAGAGCGACGACAGTGGCCTGCCAATCATTGGTCGAGTCGCTGCCGGTGCACCCATTCTCGCCCAGCAACACATTGAGCAATCCTGCAACATCAACCCAAGCTTCTTCCACCCCAAGGCCGACTACCTGTTGCGCGTTCACGGCATGAGCATGAAGGATGTCGGCATTCTGGACGGTGACCTGCTGGCCGTTCACACCTGCCGCGAAGCCCGTAACGGCCAGATCGTCGTTGCCCGTATCGGCGACGAAGTCACGGTCAAACGCTTCAAGCGCGAAGGCAACAAAGTCTGGCTGATAGCCGAAAACCCTGAGTTCGCGCCCATCGAAGTCGACCTCAAAGAGCAGGAACTGGTGATCGAAGGCTTGAGCGTCGGCGTCATTCGCCGCTAATTAGGAGGCGTTATGCAGTTCCCCCATGTACCTCAGCAAGCCCAACTGCCGTTGTTCGAGGCGTTCCTGGCCCAGCCGATCCTGCCCCGCCTGAAGCCGGCAGAACCTGTGCGACCGAACAACGATCCCGAGGTATTCAGTGAGCTTTCCTTCCGAGGTGCACTGGGGAACTGCCAAAGCCTGTTGGCCCCAATGCTTCGTGAACTGAGCGAAGAACAGGATGCCCGCTGGCTGACCCTGATCGCACCGCCTACCAGCCTGACTCAAGCCTGGCTACGCGATGCCGGCCTGAACCGCGAACGCATCCTTCTGCTACAACCACGCAACACCCAGAGCGCCCTGCAACTGGCCTGCGACGCCTTGCGCCTGGGCCGCAGCCACACCGTAGTGAGCTGGTTAAACCCGGTCAGCACGTCGGCCCGCCAACAACTGATCAATGCTGCACGTGCCGGGCACGCGCAAAGCCTGAACATCCGCCTCGGCTGACGTTCAGCAGGTCAATACATCTGCAGGCAAGGCTTCTCCAGAACGGAGAAGCCCTCAAGGGCGATTAATGCAGAACCCGTGGGCCGTCTTCACGCTCGATCTCGCCTTCAACCAGCTTGCCAGCCATCTGCACGCCCACGCTGAGCATGGCCTTGGCCACTTCTACGTGCTGCCCTTGCAGAAAAGCCTTGGCGTCCTCAGAGAAATCCAGGGTAACCAACGACCCTTCGTCCTCGGCGCGGCGCAGTTCGATGCGGCCGTCAGGTAACTCGACAATTTCTAGAAAGGACGTTGGCATAAAAGGCTGTTCTCCACGAAAGGCTGGCATTGTACCAGCCACCGATGAACTCAGCACTCACTCAAGCCCTCACGGAAACGAACGGTCAGGCTTTTGAGATTCTGCCGCCAGAGCTCCAACGCCTCCCGCGATAGCGGCTCAACCTCAGGTTCATCAAGGCTGACCGCCTGAATCAATGGCTGAGTAACGTCGGTTTTCGGCTTTTTTGCCGCGACAGGCGGTCGGAACAAATTGGCATAAGCACTTATCAGTTGCGCCAGCCAGGTTTCCGGCTGACGCGCCAATTCGATCAGCTCGGCCATCTCGGGGATGGCCACCGCCTCAAGCACTTCAGGCGTCAGCAACAGCTCGACACGCGATGCGCCGGCTTGCGGCAAACGGTAGAAACCCGCAATTTCGTGGCACAAGCCCAGCAACGCCCCATAGAGATGGAAGAGCGCCGACTCACGCTCGGCCTGAACCAGCGCCTGGGCATTCATCGCCCGACTCTCCTGCGCCTTGCCAAGCGCCTCAAGGGCCAAGCCAGCGAAATAGATCTTCTGATTGGTGCGGGTATAGAGTTCCTGGGCCATCTGGATGCCCTCCGAAAGGCTGCAAGGCGGGCCTGCCAGTTTCAGGGATGCCCTGCCCGACCGCAAGCAGTGTCTGGCCCTGAAATGAAAAAGGCCGCATCCGACACACGTCGGATACGGCCCTCGACTGCGCCAGAACGATCAGCGCTTGTCTTCGACCTTCCAGGCATTGCCATCGTAGAAGGCACGCCAGCCGGTAGGCTTGCCGTCCACCTCGGTCTGCACGTATTGCTCCTTGGTCTTGCGGCTGTAACGGATAACCGCAGGACGACCCTCAGGGTCTTTCTTGGGCGCTTCGCACAGGAAATGGTACTTCGGATCAATCTCGTCCTTGTGCGGAACGATCTCGATCACCAGCGGCGCACGGGTCTCACGGTTTTTCGGGAACTGGCTGGCGGCCAGGAACAAGCCCGAGGCACCGTCGCGCAGCACGTAGGTATCATCGACCTTCTCGCACTTGAGCTCCGGCATCTTCACCGCGTCCATCTTCGGCGGCGCCGCCTCACCGCTCTTGAGCAGCTTGCGGGTGTTCTTGCACTCGGTGTTGGTGCAACCGAAGAACTTGCCAAAACGGCCCGTCTTCAACTGCATCTCGCTGCCGCACTTGTCGCACTCAAGGCTCGGACCCTCATAGCCCTTGATACGGTAGTTGCCCTCTTCGATTTCGTAGCCGACGCAATCCGGGTTGTTACCACAGATATGCAGCTTGCGCTTCTCATCGAGCAGGTAGGCATCCATCGCCGTGGCACAGATCGGGCAACGGTGCTTGTTGCGCAGCACCCGCGACTCGGACTCACCCTCGTCATCGGCAGCAATCTCGTCACCCGGCACCAGGTTGACCGTCGCCTTGCAGCGCTCTTTCGGCGGCAGGCTGTAACCGGAACAGCCAAGGAACACGCCGGTCGAGGCGGTACGAATCATCATCGGACGACCGCAATCACGGCACGGAATATCGGTCAGCGTCGGCTGGTTGGCACGCATGCCGTTTTCGCTCGACTCGGCCGCCTGCAGCTTGCTGCTGAAGTCGCCGTAGAATTCGTCGAGAACGCTCTTCCAGTCACGCTCACCCTGGGCGACGTCGTCGAGGTTTTCTTCCATCGCGGCGGTGAAGCCGTAGTCCATCAGGTTGGAGAAGCTCTCAGACAGGCGCTCGGTGACGATATCGCCCATCTTCTCGGAGTAGAAACGGCGGTTGTGCAACGTGACATAGCCGCGGTCCTGGATGGTGGAAATAATGGCGGCATAGGTCGACGGACGACCAATACCACGTTTTTCCATCTCCTTGACCAGGCTGGCTTCAGAGAAGCGTGCCGGCGGCTTGGTGAAATGCTGGCTAGGGTCGAGCTGGATCAGCTTCAGGCTTTCGCCCTGCTCCATTTCCGGCAGCACGTCATCGTCGCCCGGCTTGCTCTGTTGCGGCATGACCCGGGTGTAACCGTCGAACTTCAGGATACGGCCCTTGGCACGCAGTTCGAACTCACCGGCTTTCACACTGACAGTGGTCGACAGGTACTGTGCCGGCGGCATCTGGCAGGCCACGAACTGACGCCAGATCAGCTCATAGAGGCGCTCAGCGTCGCGCTCCATGCCACTGAGCTTGCTTGGATGTGTATTGACGTCAGACGGACGAATCGCTTCGTGAGCCTCCTGAGCACCCTCCTTGCTGCCGTATACAATCGGCGCATCAGGCAGGTACTTCTTGCCGAACTCGCTTTCGATGTAGCTGCGCGCCATTTCCACGGCATCGACCGACAGGTTGGTCGAGTCGGTACGCATATAGGTGATGTAACCGGCTTCATACAGACGCTGGGCCATCATCATGGTTTTCTTCACGCCGAAGCCCAGGCGGTTGCTGGCAGCCTGCTGCAGGGTCGACGTGATGAACGGTGCCGACGGCTTGCTGCTGGTCGGGCGGTCTTCGCGCTTGACGATGCTGTAGCTGGACGCCTTGAGCTTTTCCAGCGCAGCCATCGCCTGGGCTTCGTTGAGCGGCTTGAACGCTTCACCGTTCTCACGTGCCACTTCAAAGCGCACTTTGGCGTTCTTGGCGGTGCCCAGGTCGGCGTGGATCTCCCAGTATTCTTCCGGGATGAATGCACGGATCTCGCGCTCACGCTCGACCACCAGCTTTACCGCGACCGACTGCACACGACCGGCCGACAGGCCACGGGCAATTTTCTGCCACAGCAGCGGCGAGACCATGTAACCCACCACACGGTCAAGGAAGCGACGCGCCTGCTGGGCATTGACCCGATCGATATCCAGTTCGCCCGGCTGGGAGAACGCTTCCTGAATGGCCTTCTTGGTGATCTCGTTGAACACCACGCGCTTGTAGCGATCGTCATCACCACCAATGGCTTCGCGCAGGTGCCAGGCAATGGCTTCCCCCTCGCGATCCAAGTCGGTTGCGAGGTAGATGGTGTCAGCATCCTTGGCCAGACGGCGCAGTTCCTCGATGACCTTTTCCTTGCCGGGAAGGATCTCGTACTTGGCTTTCCAGCCGTGGTCCGGATCGACACCCATGCGCGCGACCAATTGCTTGCGCGCTTTCTCCTTGGGCGTGAGTACCGGCCCTTCCGCCGCGGCAGCCTTGCCGCGCTTGGCAGCAGGCTCCTTGCTGGCGCTGGCCGAACCGCTGGTGGGCAGGTCTCGGATATGGCCGATACTCGACTTCACCACGTACTGGTTGCCCAGGTACTTGTTGATGGTCTTGGCCTTAGCCGGGGATTCCACAATGACCAGCGATTTGCCCATGGATCGGAAAATTCCTGAATACTGAAAATAAAAACACGGCAGGTACCTGACGTGGCACCGCTATATATAGTGGCAACAGAGTGAGGTCAAGCGCAGTGAACTAGCCTGCTTCGGCATCGCCACGGGTAAACAACGTCTCTTCGGCCTTGACCAAAGCAAAGCGTGGCACCTGCTCGCCGTCAACCTCGACCGACTCGAGGAACATCGAAAGAGGCCGCACCCACAGGCCGAACTCGCCATAGAGCGCTTGATAAAACACCACCCACTCCTCGGTTTCGGAGTGTTGGGCGACACTGAATACACGATACTCAGGCCCTTTGTAATGCCGGTATACGCCTGGTTGTATCTGCATGCTGCCTGCCCTCTTGAGAAAAATATCCTGCACAAACAAAAACCGGGGCACAAGGCCCCGGCTTCCTACCACCCAACGCTTAGACGCGTTCGAAAACAGTGGTAATGCCCTGGCCCAGGCCAACGCACATGGTCGAGACACCGAAGGTACCGCCATTCTGCTTCATGACATTGAGCAGCGTGCCGGAGATTCGAGCGCCGGAACAACCGAACGGGTGACCCAATGCGATCGCGCCGCCGTGCAGGTTAACCTTCTCATCCATCTTGTCGAGCACTTTCAGATCCTTCAGCACGGGCAGGGCCTGTGCCGCGAAGGCTTCGTTGAGCTCGAAGAAGTCGATATCGGTAATTTTCAGGCCGGCGCGCTTGAGCGCTTTCTGCGTAGCCGGCACCGGGCCGTAGCCCATGATCGCCGGGTCCACGCCAGCCACCGCCATCGAACGAATCACCGCCAACGGCTGAATGCCCAGGTCCTTGGCACGCTGCGCCGACATCACGATCATGCACGAGGCACCGTCGGTGATCTGCGACGAGGTACCTGCCGTCACGGTGCCGCCCTTCGGATTGAACGCCGGCTTGAGTGCAGCCAGGCTTTCCAGGGTGGTGTCCGGACGAATGGTTTCATCGTAGTCGAAGACTTTCAGAAAACCATTTTCGTCATAGCCCTGCATCGGGATGATCTCATCCTTGAACTTGCCTTCGACCGTCGCCTTGTGGGCGAGCTGGTGCGAACGCAGACCAAAGGCATCCTGCTGCTCACGGCTGATGCCATGCATCTTGCCGAGCATTTCAGCCGTCAGGCCCATCATGCCCGAGGCCTTGGCCGCATACAGCGACATGTGCGGGTTCGGATCGACCCCGTGCATCATGCTCACGTGCCCCATATGCTCGACGCCGCCGACGACGAAAACGTCACCATTGCCGGTCATGATTGCCTGGGCGGCGGTGTGCAGCGCGCTCATCGAGGAGCCGCACAGACGGCTGACCGTCTGCCCGGCAGCGGTGTGCGGGATCTGGGTCATCAGCGAAGCCATGCGGGCGATGTTCCAGCCCTGCTCCAGGGTCTGGTTGACGCAGCCCCAGATGACGTCCTCGACTTCGCCCGGATCAACCTTGGCGTTACGCTCCAGCACTTTGCTGATCAGGTGCGCCGACATGTCTTCAGCGCGGGTATTGCGGTGCATGCCACCCTTGGAGCGGCCCATCGGGGTGCGACCGAAGTCGACAATCACCACGTCTCTTGGATTCAGGCTCATAAATTCATTCTCGCTCTATATCGTTGGGCGCTTAACCGAAGAAGCTCTGGCCGTTCTGGGCCATTTCACGCAGCTTCGCGGTGGGGTGATACAGCGGCCCCAGATCGGCGTACTTATCGGCCAGGGCAACGAATTCAGCCACCCCGATCGAGTCGATGTAGCGCAGCGCACCACCACGGAAGGGAGGGAAACCAATGCCGTAGACCAGGCCCATATCCGCTTCGGCAGCGGTTTCGACAATGCCATCTTCCAGGCAACGCACGGTTTCCAGGCACAGCGGGATCATCATCCAGTTGATGATGTCTTCGTCGCTCACCTCGCGCTGTTCATAGATGATCGGCTTGAGCACTTCCAGCACCGATGCATCGGCGACTTTCTTCGGCTTGCCGCGCTTGTCGGTCTCGTAGGCATAGAAACCCTTGCCATTTTTCTGGCCCAGGCGCTTGGCCTCATACAGCACATCGACGGCCGAGCGACGGTCGTCCTTCATGCGATCAGGGAAGCCTTCGGCCATCACGTCACGACCGTGGTGGCCGGTGTCGATACCCACTACGTCCATGAGGTAGGCAGGGCCCATTGGCCAGCCGAACTTCTCCATGATCTTGTCGATGCGAACGAAGTCGACACCGGCGCTGACCAACTTGGCGAAACCACCGAAGTAAGGGAACAGTACGCGGTTGACCAGGAAGCCCGGGCAATCGTTGACCACGATCGGGTTCTTGCCCATCTTCTTGGCGTAGGCCACGGTGGTGGCAACGGCAACATCACTGGACTTCTCGCCACGGATGACTTCGACCAACGGCATCATGTGCACCGGGTTGAAGAAGTGCATGCCGACGAAGTTTTCCGGACGCTTGAGCGCCTTGGCCAGCAGGTTGATGGAAATGGTCGATGTGTTGGAAGCCAGGATCGCATCCTCCTTCACCTGACCTTCTACCTCAGCCAGCACCGCTTGCTTGACCTTCGGGTTCTCGACCACGGCTTCGACGATGATATCGACGTTGGCAAAGTCGCCGTAGGACAAGGTCGGGCGAATCGCGTTCAGCGCTTCAGCCATTTTCGCCGGGGCCAGACGGCCTTTTTCGACCCGATTGCCGAGCAGCTTGGAGGCTTCGTTCAAGCCCAGTTGAATGGCTTCCTCGCGAATATCCTTCATCAGGATCGGCGTACCCTTGACCGCCGACTGGTAGGCAATGCCGCCGCCCATGATGCCGGCGCCGAGTACCGCGGCCTGCTTCACATCGCGAGCGATTTCGTCATGGGCCTTGGCCTTGCGCTTGAGCTCCTGATCGTTCAGGAACAGGCCGATCAGGCTCTGGGCAACCGAGGTCTTGGCCAGTTTGACGAAGCCGGCAGCCTCGACTTCCAGGGCCTTGTCACGCCCGAAGTTGGCCGCTTTCTGAATGGTCTTGATCGCTTCGACCGGCGCCGGGTAGTTCGGGCCAGCCTGGCCCGCAACGAAGCCCTTGGCGGTTTCGAAGGACATCATCTGCTCAATTGCATTGAGCTTGAGCTTGTCCAGTTTTGGCTGACGCTTGGCCTTGTGATCGAACTCGCCACTGATGGCACGCTTGATCAGGTCCAGAGCCGCAGCCTGCAGCAGTTCAGGCGCAACGACAGCATCGACGGCCCCTACTTTCAGCGCGTCTTCAGCCCGGTTTTCCTTGCCGGCGGCAATCCACTCGATAGCGTTGTCGGCACCGATCAGGCGCGGCAGACGCACCGTACCGCCAAAGCCCGGGTAGATCCCCAGCTTGACTTCAGGCAAGCCGATCTTGGCGCTGCTGGCCATGACGCGGTAGTCCGCGGCCAGGCACATTTCCAGGCCGCCACCCAGGGCGATGCCGTTGATCGCGGCCACAGTCGGCACCGGCAGATCTTCGAAATCGCTGAAAATACGGTTGGCTTCCAGGTTGCCGGCGACCAGTTCGGCCTCGGGCAGCTTGAAGTTATCGACAAACTCGGTGATATCCGCGCCGACGATGAACACGTCCTTGCCACTGCTGACAATTACGCCCTTGATCGATGCATCGGCCTTGATAGTGTCCACGGCCTGACGCAGTTCGTTCAGGGTAAGACGGTTGAACTTGTTGACGGACTCACCCTTGAGGTCGAACTTCAGTTCGACGATGCCGCTTTCAAGAGCCTTAACCGTGATGGCTTTACCTTCGTAAATCATCAACTGATCTCCACGATATGGAAGCTGAACAGTACACGCCGATCGCTGAAGAAAGGTTCGACAGGCCACAAGCCTGCGTTTATCGGACCCTTGCTCCAGGCACACCCGTCAGCGCGATAGTCGGGATTCTGTAAGCGCGTTCTTGTAATACAAACGCTCAATTCATACGCCCGTTTGATTGGGTGTGCACACATTCTCCGAAATCCTTTCGGTTGTCAAATGCACAAAAGTGTCGTGAAAACGCGACTTTCCGGTCATTTTTCCTGGGCGACAGGAAAACCACGGTCAGGTTGATCGACCATCATTCATATCAACGATAGTCGTCGCAGCCCTGCCGCGATCAGTGGACATTCAGCGTATGAGAGAAAAGAAAAATCAGAATGTGCATGCCTGAGACGACAGCACAGCTACACTCGAACCATCACGAACGATAGCCGGCCTGCCTGGCCTGTAGCCCGATCACGAATGGATCGGGCTTTTTTCTTGAAGGGCTTGAAGGGCTTGAAGGGCTTGAGGGCTCACGCCAGGGTGCGGAGCACTTCGGCAATATCTTGCAATACAGCCGACTCCCCCTTCTCGCCCCAGTACAGCGCGATCATCTGCGGCCCCGCCTCGACTTTGTAGACGCTATCGGGCAGCTTGGTGAACTGCTCCAGCAAGTGAGGATCGGTACAGGGTTCGCGCCACTGATTCTGCCACTGCCCGGCCTCGACCTGCCAATAGCACCAGCTGTCCACCCGCCCTTTGCGCCGGGCCCGATGGTACTGCGCACACGTGCTGGGAGGCTCCTGCGGCAGCCAGTGCGGCCAGGTTTGCGGCGACAATTGCATGGCCAGCCCCATACGCCGGGCCTCCATGCGCAAGGCCATGCGCCCACTCTGCCGATGGGACGGCAACAGCCACGCCATGGGGCTGAGAATCAGCGCAAGGATTGACACCACCAGCCAGACCGTCATATCTGTTGTTCCTAATTGAGCCTTAAAGACGAACTGATTGATCTCAGTCCAGAACAATCAGCCTGAAACCGACCATACTTTAACCATTGTGATTGCCAGGAGAGCCTCTCATGTCGTACGAACACATACTGGTCGCTGTAGACCTGACCGAAGAGTGCGATCCGGTCATAAAGCGTGCCCGCGAACTCGCCAGCACCGACGAAACCAAAATATCGCTGGTGCATGTCATTGAGCCCATGGCCATGGCCTTTGGCGGCGACGTGCCGATGGACCTGTCGCAACTGCAGCAGCAACAAATCGATCAGGCCAGGGAGCGCATGCATCGCGTCATCAACAAATACCCTGAACTGAGCGAGAACAACGTCCACCTGCCCTATGGCCAACCGCGCCAGGAAATCCATACGTTGGCCAAGGAACAGGGTTGTGACCTGATCGTGGTTGGCAGCCATGGCCGCCATGGCCTGGCCCTGCTACTGGGCTCGACCTCCAATGACGTCCTGCATGGCGCTCCCTGCGATGTGCTTGCCGTACGCCTGATGAAAAAAGCCGAGTAAAACACCAGGCCCGGCGTGCAATCGCATGCCGGGCCCGCCGCCTCAGCTGTCGAGCTCAGCCCAGCGCTCTACCAGCACATCCAGCTCACCCTGCAGGGACTCCAGCTGCGCCAGCACCTTCGAGGTCTCGTCGATCGGGCGCTGATAGAAACCAGCGTCGGCGATTTGTGCCTGAACAGCAGCCATCTTCTGCTCAAGTTCATCGATCTGCCCCGGCAAGGCATCCAGTTCACGCTGCAGTTTGTAGCTGAGCTTCTTCTTCGCCTCTACCGGTTGAGCAGCCGGCGCGGGCTCAGGCTCAGGTGCGCTGACCACCGCACTGTTGAGTTCAGGCTTGCCAGACTTGTTCTCGGTTACACCGAGCAGTTTCGGCGAACCACCTTGGCGGATCCAGTCCTGATAGCCACCGACATACTCACGCACACGGCCCTCACCCTCGAACACCAAGGTGCTGGTAACCACGTTGTCGAGGAACGCCCGGTCGTGGCTGACCATCAATACCGTACCCTTGAAGCCAGACAGCACTTCTTCGAGCAGTTCGAGGGTTTCCACGTCCAGGTCGTTGGTCGGTTCGTCGAGTACCAGCAGGTTGGCCGGCTTGCTGAACAGCTTGGCGAGCAACAGACGCGCACGTTCGCCACCCGACAGGGCCTTGACCGGCGTGCGGGCGCGCTGTGGGCTGAACAGGAAATCGCCCAGGTAGCTGAGCACGTGACGGCTCTGACCATCGATATCGATGAAATCGCGGCCTTCGGCCAGGTTGTCGATAACGGTTTTTTCCAGATCCAGTTGATGGCGCAACTGGTCGAAATAGGCCACTTCCAGACGGGTACCGGACGACACCGTACCGCTGATGGGCTGCAAGTCGCCTAGCATCAGCTTGAGCAGGGTGGTCTTGCCGGTACCGTTGGCGCCGAGCAGACCAATACGGTCCTCGCGCTGCAGCACCATTGAAAAGTCATTCACCAGCTTCGGGCCACCGGGGTGAGCAAAGCTGACATTTTCCAGCACCATCACCTGCTTGCCGGATTTCTCTGCGGTGTCGAGCTGGATGTTGGCCTTGCCCTGACGCTCGCGACGCTCACTGCGCTCGACGCGCAAGGCCTTCAGTGCGCGCACACGGCCTTCGTTACGGGTACGCCGGGCCTTGATGCCCTGGCGAATCCAGACTTCCTCCTGGGCCAGGCGCTTGTCAAACAGCGCATTGGCGGTCTCCTCGGCGGCCAGCATGGCCTCCTTGTGCACCAGGAAGCTGGCGTAGTCGCCGTTCCAGTCGATCAGGCCGCCACGGTCCAACTCCAGGATGCGGGTCGCCAGGTTCTGCAGGAAGGAACGGTCGTGGGTAATGAACAGGACTGCGCCGCCAAAACCGCTCAAGGCATCTTCAAGCCAGGCAATGGCGCCGATGTCCAGGTGGTTGGTGGGCTCGTCGAGCAGCAACAGGTCGGGTTCGGACACCAGCGCCTGCGCCAGGAGAACACGACGACGCCAGCCGCCGGAAAGCTCGGCGAGGGTCTTGTCGGCAGGCAACTGCAGGCGGCTCAGGGTGCTGTCGACCAGCTGCTGCAGGCGCCAGCCATCACGCGCCTCAAGGTCATGCTGAACATGCATGAGCTTTTCCAGGTCAGCATCATTGGTGATGTTCTGGCTCAGGTGATGGTACTCGGCAAGCAGCGCACCGACACCGTCCAGGCCTTCGGCGACGACGTCGAACACGGTCCGTTGGTCGGCGACCGGAAGCTCTTGCGGCAGTTCGCCGATCTTCAACCCTGGCGAGCGCCAGATTTCACCTTCGTCGGGTTTCTGATCACCCTTGACCAGGCGCATCATGCTCGACTTGCCAGTACCGTTGCGGCCGATGATGCAGACCCGCTCGCCACGGGCGATTTGCCAGGACACTTTGTCCAGCAACGGCATCGCGCCGAAAGCCAGGGACACATCGCTGAATTTGAGCAGGGTCATGATCTTCTCCAAAAACCGGGCGCGCATTCTACCCGGTTTGCGACACACTCACATCAAGGAAGCACCTTCTATGCGCCAAGCCCTTCATTACAACTCGATACAAGCACAGTGCTTTGATCAGCCCCCGGCAACCGGCTAAGCTTAACCACGTAATACCCATCAGTGCTGGCGACGCCGACACTTGTTCTGGTCAAACTGTTCGGAAGTATCATGCGCCGTCGCCTGTACACCCTCGTTTCATGCATTGTTCTCTCTGCCTCTGCGGTCAGCGCCGCACAGGCGGCCGATATCACGCTGCAGCGCCAGTATTACGATGAAGCCAAGCGCGCCCTGGCCAAGGGCGACAGCGGCCCGTATCGGCGTTACGCCCAGGCGCTGAGCGATTATCCGCTGGAGCCCTACCTGGCGTATGACGAACTGACCGCTCGTCTGAAGACGGCGAGCAATGCCGAAATCGAGAAGTTCCTTGCCGAACACGGCGACCTGCCGCAAGCCAACTGGATGAAACTTCGCTGGCTGCGTTGGCTTGCCGATCGCGGCGAGTGGGACACCTTCGCCCGTTACTACGACCCCAAGCTCAACTTCACCGAGCTCGACTGCCTCAACGGCCAACACCTACTGATTCAGGGCAAGCGCGCCGAAGGCTATGCCAGCGCCGAGAAACTCTGGCTGGTCGGCAAGTCACAACCCACCGCCTGCGATGCCCTGTTCGACCGCTGGGCCGCCGAAGGCCAGTTGACCGAGGAAAAACGCTGGCAGCGCCTCAAGCTGGCCGCCCAGGCGCGCAATTACGCCCTGGCGAACAACCTGGTCAAGACCTTGAACAGCCTCGGCCCGCAAGGCCGGCTGCTGATCGACGTCGCGCAGAAGCCTGAACTGCTGAATCAGCCTGGCCGCTTTGCCCCAGCCAACGAGGCAATGGCCGACGTGGTCAGCCTCGGCCTGCGGCGCCTGGCTCGCCAGGACCCGGAGCGGGCCATGGCCCTGCTCGACGACTACGCCAACCGCATGCACTTCTCGCGCGACGAGAAGGTTGCGATTGCCAACGAAATCGGCCTGACCCTGGCGCGCCGCTATGACCCGCGCGCGCTCGAGCTGATGACCCGTTATGACCCGGAGTTGCGCGACAACACGGTCACCGAGTGGCGCCTTCGCCTGCTGCTGCGCCTGGGCCGCTGGGAGGATGCCCATGAGCTGACCAAACGCCTGCCACAAGACCTGGCCAGCAGCAGCCGCTGGCGCTACTGGCAGGTTCGCAGCCTGGAATTGGCGCAGCCGAAGAACCCACAAGTCCCGCTGCTGTACAAGAACGTCGCCCGTGAGCGCGATTACTACGGGTTCCTTGCTGCCGACCGCGCACAAACGCCTTATCAGCTCAACAACAAGCCGTTAATGCTGAGCCAACAGGTCATCAACAAGGTTCGCAATACCCCAGGCATACGCCGCGCACTGGAGTTCCATGCCCGCGGACAAATCGTTGACGGGCGCCGCGAGTGGTATCACGTCAGCCGCCACTTCAACCGCGACGAGATGGTTGCCCAAGCCAAACTGGCTTATGACATGCGCTGGTACTTCCCGGCCATTCGTACCATCAGCCAGGCGCAGTACTGGGATGACCTGGATATCCGCTTCCCCATGGCCCACCGCGATACCCTGGTACGTGAAGCGCAAGCCCGCGGACTGCATTCGAGCTGGGTATTTGCCATTACCCGCCAGGAAAGTGCCTTCATGGATGATGCGCGCTCCAGTGTTGGCGCCAGTGGCCTGATGCAACTGATGCCCGCCACCGCCAAAGAGACAGCGCGCAAGTTCAGCATCCCCCTGGCATCCCCAGCGCAGGTATTGAACCCGGAGAAGAATATCCAGCTGGGCGCCGCCTACCTGAGTCAGGTACACGGCCAGTTCAATGGCAACCGGGTACTCGCTTCGGCCGCCTACAACGCAGGCCCGGGCCGGGTCAGACAATGGCTGCGAGGCGCCAACCACCTGAGCTTCGACGTCTGGGTTGAATCGATCCCCTTCGACGAAACGCGCCAGTATGTGCAAAACGTGCTGTCCTACTCGGTGATCTACGGGCAAAAGCTCAACTCACCGCAGCCCATCGTGGACTGGCACGAACGCTATTTTGACGATCAGTAAGCCACACGCCTGCGGCGACATGGAGCCCTGACGGGTTCCATGCCAGCAGGCTACCCAGCCCGAGGGAACAGCAGGGTTACTCCAGCACCGTCACCGGCATCCCCACCTCGAGCACACCGTCGCCGTCGGCCACCAGGTTTTGCCCGAACATCACATCGCCATCCTTCTGCCGATACGTCTTCAACGTAGTCAACGGCTCACGGTCGGCGCTGCGCTCACCCGTCAGTGGATCAATCGTGGTCAGGATGCAGCGGGTGCACGGCTTGAGCACACGAAATGCCTGTGTGCCGATACGAATGCGCTTCCAGCCGTCCTCGGCAAACGGGGCACTCCCCTCAATCACCAGATTGGGCCGAAAACGCTGCATTGCCAGCGGTCGGCCAACGCGCTGTACCAGGTCATCAAGCGAGGCCTGGCCAATCAACAGCAAGGGAAAACCGTCAGCAAAGGCGACACGGTCGCTGTTCTCGCCATACCCGGCAGGCAGGTAGCGGGTTCGCTGTTCAGGCACATGAACCAAGCGTACAGCGGTACCCATGAATACGCTCAACCAGTCCGCCGCTGCATCACCGGCGTCCGGAACGCGCAAGGTATCGCGCCAGACCGTTACACCGCGCAAGGCGTCATCGGGACTCGGTACCGAAACGTGAAGTGCATCCTGGCCAGCCGCGCTCAACACCAAGCCCCCCTCGGCATCATAAAGGGCCGACAACTGACTCATCCGGGGATACGCACGCTGGGTCAGGAAGCGTCCGCTCTCACGCTCCACCAGCATCCAGCGCCGGTCTCCAGTCAGCCCCAACAGCCCACAAGACGACTGCTGCAACGATTCTCCCTGGGCCGACTTGAGTGGGTAACGGTATAACGCGCTCAACTGCATGTGGCCTGCTCCCTGAGATGTCAAAGGCAGCAAGCTTACACCGACAGCCGGGCTGGCGCTGCCCGGCCTGCTCCCGTCAGGCGGTGGCCGTGTCCAACATCAGACGCTCGCGCACCACGTCGACCAGCTTGTCGGGCTGAAACTTGGAGAGGAAGTTGTCACAGCCGACCTTCTTCACCATCGATTCGTTGAAACTGCCGGACAACGAGGTATGCAAGACCACATACAAACCACGCAAACGCGGATCGTTGCGGATTTCCGTGGTCAATCGGTAACCGTCCATCTCTGGCATTTCAGCATCGGTGAACACCATCAACAGCTTCTCGCAGATGTCTTCACCGGCGTCGGCCCAGGCCTTGAGCATGCGCAGCGCCTTCAGCCCGTCACTGGCCACATGCATTTTCACGCCAAGTTGAGACAGTGTGTCGCGCAGTTGGGCGAGCGCCACCGTAGAGTCATCCACCAGCAACACCTCACGACCAAAAGCACGCGCCAGCAAGGGATCCTCGAGCTTGTCGCGGGATACCTTGGCACTGTACGGAACGATTTCCGCCAACACCTTCTCAACGTCGATGACTTCGACCAGTTGATCGTCAACCTTGCTGATGGCCGTCAGGTAATGCTGCCGGCCCGCACTGCTGGGCGGCGGCATGATAGCCTCCCAGTTCATGTTCACGATCCGGTCGACACCGCCGACCAGGAAGGCCTGTACGGAACGGTTGTACTCGGTGACGATAATGGTGCTGTTCGGCCCGGGCTGCAGCGGGCGCATGCCGATCGCCTGAGAAAGATCGATCACCGGCAGTGTCTGCCCACGCAAGTTGACGACACCACAGACAAAGGGATGGCGCTGAGGCATCAGCGTCAACTTCGGCAGTTGAAGCACCTCTTGAACCTTGAACACGTTGATGGCGAACAACTGCCGACCTGCCAGACGGAACATGAGGATTTCCAGGCGGTTCTCGCCTACCAGCTGCGTCCGTTGGTCTACCGTGTCGAGAATGCCAGCCATTAGAAGAACCCCTGTTTCGCAAATTAAATGCATTAACCGTATATCGGCCGTTTTTCGCCCAGCTTGACCCCTCAAATAAAATGCTGGGCACCCCATTGATGTCACTTTAGCATCATGCTTTACTGCGCTCATCCTCTTCATGCCCTTCCACGGGCACCTCAGACAGCATCAGGGAAACCCCTAGCAGCAATCGGGTGAGACCTGATGTTCGCAATATCCATTAGCCATTAATGTGACGCCATTCTCATTGCATGAATGGAGTCAGGCTTTTGTTTGCTATCGCTCGGTTGTGGCCAGCTTCTGCTCCGGCACTGCAAAACGTCCGCTGCCAGGCAGATTATCGGCACTTCGCCAACCTGCGCCCTGCGGGAGCCGCATAATGCAAGACGACTCACCCAACACGAGCGCGCTACAAGACTTTCTGATTGATGCCGAGGTTCTGCTGACCAAGACCCAGGAATGCCTGACGCATCTGGAACTGATCGGCAACGATCCGGATGCCATCGACTGCATGGTCGACACACTGGGCTCCCTCGCTAATCGCGCACAGGCCCACGACCAATCCGAGATTGCCGAATTCTGCCTTCAACTACGACTTCTGCTTGAGCCAGAGCGATACCGCAATCGTTTGCACGGTGAGGCGCTAACCGTGCTTTCGGACTGCCTGACACTGCTTTCCTGGCAACTGGAGTTGATTGATCCGCAAACCGGCATTCTCAGCCTGGATAACCAGGAGCAACTCGAGCTGATCGGCAACCTGACCAACACCCTGGACCCGCAAGAGGCGAGCCGCGCAGAATGAGCCGAGTCGCCCCATGCCAGCCGCTGTTTTCCAAGGCCAACTAGCCTGAATTAAAGTCAAACTAAGCCCGCAATAGAGCCGTTACCTGAACGGTACAAGAAACACACTAAGCCATAACTTTGAGCGCGTTCGACTAGTTCCAGGTAAAGCGCTTAAACCCCACCCGACCTTGATGTAAGGGAAGGTATCTTTCCTGCATCAGTGATAGCGAAGTGCTACAATCCCTCAAAAGCGGAACGACCGTACCACCCAGTAAAATCTGACCATTCAGACACCTTCGGTACCCGCGACCAAATGTATGTGAAGTGCTAATATGCATCACTGCGGTCGACACACAGCATCGCAGTGCTTAATTCATGGCATTGCCTGTTGGTTGAAAGCGTGGCCACCATGCCAATGTAAAACCAACAATCAACAAGTTGTTTAAGGCAATACGACCAATACCTCTTGTTCGACCTTTGACAGGCTTTCAACAGCGATATATTCAGTGGCTTCATTCCCTATGCTCCTACGCCTCATGACGTTCAAGCGCTGGTCACCCGGAGCCGCCCTATTACGCTGGTTGACCGCCGGGCTTTGCCTGAGCTCGATTGCCGCAAACCTGTACCTGTACCTGCATTCGATGCCCATGCCGGGCAGTTTGCTGGCACTGCAGGCCTTGGCCATGCTGTGCATTGCATGGCAATTGCTGCGAAGCGCGCGCTCAATCGCCTTGCGCCCGCAGGAACTTGCCGAGCGCATGCTGAAAGTGCAGGAAAGTGAGCGCCAACACCTGAGCCGCGAGTTGCACGACGATATCGGCCAGTTGCTGACCGCCGCCAAACTTCAAGCCGACTGGCTCTATCGTCGCCTGCCGGCGGAGTTGCAGGAACACTGCACAACCCTGCGCAAGACACTGGACGATACATTGGCCAATGTCCGCGATGTCTCAGCGATCCTCAATCCTCGGCAACTGACCAGCCTTGGCCTGGAAGCAAGCCTGCGCGCGCACCTGCTGCGCACGCTGGAGAACACCGATGTGCTGTGGAGCCTCGATTGCAGACAACGCATGGACGGCATCCCGCAGGAAACCGCAATCGCCGCCTTTCGGATTACCCAAGAGGCCGTCACAAACATTTTGCGACACGCACGCGCCAGCAATCTGGTCGTCTGCATTCAACGCCTTCCTGAAGGCCTGTCACTCTCGATCACCGATGACGGCCAAGGTTTCCTGGCCACAGACAACCCTGCCGAGGGCGGCCAGCGCGGCTTGGCCGGCATGCTCGAACGCGTGAACCTGCTGGGCGGCAGCCTTTCGGTAGACAGCCAGCCCGGCCACGGCACAAAGATCCAGGCATTGTTCCCATGGGCACCACGAACCCTCGAACGCGCCAATGCAAGTAAGACCCCATGACCTGTAAATTACTGCTAGTAGATGACCATTCACTGATTCGAGCCGGCGTACGCGCACTGGTATCCGACATTCCGGGCTACACCGTGATAGGCGAAGCCAATGATGGCAACCAGTTGCCAGAACTGGTTCGACGACTTGACCCGGATATCATCCTGCTGGATATCTCCATGCGCTCAACCAGCGGCCTTGACGCCCTGGCACAGCTGCGCGCAACCGATAGCCGCTGCAAAGTCTTGATTCTGTCGATGCACACTGACCCGGAGCTGATCATGCGCGCCCTGGAAACCGGCGCCCACGGCTACCTGCTCAAAGACACCACTGCCACCGAGCTTGAACAAGCACTTGCCGCACTGCGTTGCGACGAACGCTACCTGAGCCCGGCCATTGCCCATACGGTCATCAATCAGGCATTGCTCAAAGCCAAGGCGAACAAGCCGGAAGCGGCCGATAATCACAACCTCACGGCACGCCAACTGGAAATTTTGCGGTTGATTGTGCGCGGAAAGTCCACCCGGGAGATTGCAAACGGCCTGGGCCTGAGTATTAAAACCGTAGAAACCCATCGCTCGCAGATCATGAAGCGCCTGCAGATTTACGACGTGGCCGGCCTGGTTCTGTTTGCCGTACGTGAGCAAATCATCAGCCTGGACGACTGAGCACTGAATACGCCTCGGGCAGACGCACTCGCAATGCCCCTCAGCAACACCGTGAGCCGCAGGCTTGCCACCCAAAGCGCCCTGCCATCCCGGTTGAACGCTCCCTGCGTACGCCTGACACACCCAGGCGCTAACATGCCCCTCGCGCCAAGGTCTATCGACATTCCAGCTGCAACGTCACGCAGCACCGATATCGACCTCGGCACAGCAAGAGCGGGGTACGATCAGCGGTCGGAAAACACCCGCATTCATGGAAATGCCATTGAAAGCGTGCCGCCTAACGTGCATTATTCGACAAAATATTGGCAATCAAGGACGACGCCGGTGAAAAAAGTCGGTTTATTGACTCATTGTGCAAGCGCCTGCCAGGTACCTGTTCCTTCCTGTCGCGCTGCACGATCGCAGCGCCCTTGCTTCGAGGCTATGTGAGATGAGTGTACTGATTCCCTGCATCATCGCTGGCGGCGCTGGCACAAGGCTCTGGCCGGTTTCCCGCGAAGCCATGCCCAAGCCATTCATGCGCATGCCAGATGGTCAGAGCCTGCTACAGAAGACCTTCATCCGGGCCAGTAACCTGAAGGATGTCGAGCGGGTGCTGACCGTGACCAACCGCGATGTTTTCTTCCGCACCTTGGATGAGTACCGGGCACTGAACCAGGCCCGCGTCGCAATGGACTTCATTCTCGAGCCTTGTGGCCGCAACACCGCGCCCGCCATTGCCGCCGCCGCCCTGCATTGCGCACGCCACTACGGTGAGGACGCGCAGCTGCTGGTACTGCCAGCCGACCATCTGATCAGTGATCTGCAGGCCTTCGAAACCGCCGTTGGACATGCCAGGGAACTGGCCGAACAGCACTGGCTAACCACGTTCGGCCTGGTCCCCAGCCGCCCGGAAACCGGCTTTGGCTATATCGAGAAGGGCCAACCGCTGGGCGCTCACGGCCATCAGGTTGCGCGCTTCGTTGAAAAGCCTGACGCAGCCACCGCACAACGCTACCTGGACGAAGGCCAGCACCTGTGGAACGCCGGCATGTTCTGCATGCGCGTGGATGCCATCCTGCACGAACTGGAGGTGCATGCACCGCAGTTGCTCGCGGCCGTAAGCGCATGCCTGGAACGCAGCCAGAGCAAAACCGGTCACGGTGAGTTGCAACTGGAACTGGATGCTGACAGTTTTGCGCAAGTCCCGGACATCTCCATCGACTACGCAGTGATGGAGCCCTCAAAACGGGTTGCGGTACTTCCCAGCGAACTGGGCTGGAGCGATATCGGATGCTGGCAAGCCGTACGCGAACTGAAGGAAAGCGATCACAACGGCAACCAATGCAACGGCGAGACCGTACTTCACGACGTGAGCAACTGCTACATCGATTCGCCTCGCCGCCTGGTCGGAGGCCTTGGCCTGGACAACCTGATCATCATTGATACGCCCGATGCGTTGCTGATCGCGGACGCGCAGCGCAGTCAGGAGGTCAAGTTGATCGCCCAGGAGCTCAAGCGCCAAGGCCATGACGCCTATCGCCTGCACCGCACCGTGACGCGTCCTTGGGGCACCTACACCGTGCTGGAGGAAGGTCCGCGCTTCAAGATCAAGCGCATCATGGTTCGCCCGGAAGCGTCGCTGTCGCTGCAGATGCACCATCACCGCAGTGAACACTGGATCGTGGTCAGCGGAATGGCGATGGTGACCAACGGCGAAGAAGAATTTTTGCTCGACACCAATGAGTCAACCTTCATCAAACCCGGCTGCACCCATCGCCTGCGCAATCCGGGGGTCATCGATCTGGTGATGATCGAAGTACAAAGTGGCGAATATTTGGGCGAGGACGACATCGTACGCTTTACTGATATTTACGGACGCGCCCCAGAGCCGATCATCGGCTGACTCAGGCAGGCGCGCCTTTCATATCGGCCAGCGTTACCCGCCCGGCGATAGAGGAAAGGGTTCATGCGCGTACTCTGGACACTGCCCAACCTGCCCTGGCCAACCACCAGCGGTGGCAAGACCCGGCAATACAACCTGCTACGCGGTCTGGCCCAACGGGGCCACCGCATCACCTTGTTGGTGCAATCGAAGGTCCCCCTCGGGGACGCGGCACGGCAAGCGCTCGAACCCTGGGTCGAGCGCTTGATCGTACTGCCCAGGCGCCCGCTGCGCAGCCCGCTCAACCTGCTCGCAGCGTTCTATGTCAGCTACCCGATGCGGGCCAGTATCAACGGCCTGGCGCCCCACCTGCGGCATTGCTTCGAGCACTTGCTGCAAGAACACTGGGACGTGATACAGATCGAGCACAGCTACAGTTTTCAACCCTTCGAAAAGGCCCTGCAATCGAGCGGACTGCCGTTCATTATCAGTGAGCACACCGTCGAATCCATTGCCGGTGCCGCCCGCCAGGACCGACTGCCCTTGTGGCTGCGCCCTTTCAATACATTCGACCGCTGGCGCTACCGGTACTGGGAAACACGGGTACTGCGCCAGGCCAGCGAAGTGATTGCGGTCAGTGAAGACGACGCCGGCCTGATCAGCCGAATGACTGGCCGCACCGCCCGTGTGGTCATCAATGGCGTCGACTGCGAGTACTACCAGTCTGTGAGCCCGGCACTGCACAGCCAACGCCTGTTGTTTGTCGGCAATTTCGAGTACGGCGCCAACCTCAATGCCATTGAGTGGGCCCTCGACGACATCATGCCGAAAGTCTGGCTGAGCAACCCGGCGGTTCGCGTGGCAATCGCGGGCCATGCCCTGCCGGAACAATTGAAATTGCACTGGAATGACCCGCGTATCGAGTGGATCGGCTACCTGCCCGACCTGCGCGACATACAACGTCACTCGGCGATTTTCCTCGCCCCGCTGCGCCATAAAGGTGGCTGCAAGGTCAAGGTGCTGGAAGCCATGGCGGCCGGCCTGCCCGTGGTCACTACCCGCGATGGCGTCGCCGGCCTGACCGTAAACAATGGCGAACACTACCTGGGCTGCGACGACAGCGATGGCCTGGCCTTGATGATTACCCAACTGCTCAACCAACCCTGGCGCATGCGACAACTGTCGGACGCTGCTCGCCAGTTCGTCAGTACAACGCACGACTGGAGCGTTGCAGCGGCACAACTTGAAGCAGTACACGCGCGCCTCAGCGCGCTGTCCAGAACAGGTGGTGCCGATCTGGACAGCGCACTGCTAAGCCGCTCAGCCGAGTAATTCGCTCAACGGAATGAACTGCAGCATGTCGCCTGGCACGAGCGTCTGGCCCTCACGAACCTCGACCAGTCCCTCTGCCCAGGCGGCACTGCGCAGCACGCCAGAACTCTGGTTTTTGTAGATCCGCGCCTGCCCGTGCTCCATTCGCCCACGCAGGTATTCCCGGCGACTGCCGGCCTTGGGCCATTCAAAGCCGGCTGGCACGGCAAACTGCAGAGGCGCGACATCCTGAACACCCTGGCGGCGCAACAGGTAGGGACGGGTCAACAGGCCGAACGTCACCAGCGTCGACGCAGGGTTACCGGGCAGCCCGACCACCGGCACACCGCGGTAATGCCCGAAGGTCAGCGGCTTGCCTGGCTTGATTCCCAGCTTCCAGAGCCCCAACTCGCCTTCCTCGCGCAAGGCGATACCCAGGTAGTCGGCTTCACCGACCGAAACACCGCCGGTAGAGAGGATCAGGTCGACGTCAGAGAGACGTCCCAGGCATTCGCGGGTCTTCTGCAGGTCATCCTCAAGAATGCCGACGTCGACCACTTCACAACCCAAACGCTGCAACCAGGCCGCCAGCAGCCGTCGATTGCTGTTGTAGATCTGCCCGGGGCCCAACGGCAAGCCAGGCTCAACCAACTCATCACCGGTGGACAGCAACGCTACCCGCACACGCCGAACCACCGTCAGCTCAGCGCAGCCCAATGAGGCTGCCAAGCCCAACTCGATAGGCCCCAGGCGTGTGCCGGCAGCCAGCACCTGCTCACCGGCGCGTGTTTCCTGGCCTTGAGGACGAATGTTCTGACCAACGCGCAACGACTGGGTGAAGCGCACCCGCTGATCGGCCAGAACCTCGGCATTTTCCTGCATTTCCACACAATCGGCGCCCGCCGGCATTGGCGCACCGGTAAAGATACGCGCACAAGTGCCGGGCTCCAGTGGTGCAGGCGCATGACCGGCAAATATCCGTTGGCTCACCACCAGCGGCTCACCCTGCCAATCGGCCAGGCGCAAGGCATAACCGTCCATGGCGCTGTTCGGCCACGGCGGCAGGTCCAGGCTGGCAACCAGCTCACGGGCCAGTACGCGGCCTTCAGCCTCAGCCAGGCGGACCTGTTCATACTCACGAACAGGCGTGCTATCGGCCAACGCCAGCAGGCGCTCAAGGGCCTGCTCGACGGACATCAGCGGCTTCACCGCCGCGGCCTCAGCCACGGCTCTGGCAGGGTTCGGCCTGCTTGAGGTGGGTTACAAAATTGCACGGGCGATGACGGGCATCCAACTGCTCGGCCAGGATGCCGTCCCAGCCGGTACGGCATGCATTGGTCGAACCCGGCAGGCAACACACCAGCGTGCCATTGGCCAGGCCCGCAAGCGCGCGCGACTGTATGGTGGAGGTGCCGATATCGGCCAAGGAAATGTGCCGGAACAGCTCACCAAAACCATCGACCTGCTTGTCCAGCAAGCACGTCACCGCTTCGGGCGTGCTGTCGCGACCGGTAAACCCTGTACCACCGGTAATCAGCACCACTTGAATCTGCTCATCGGCAATCCAGGTCGCGACCTGAGCCCTGATTTTGTAGAGATCGTCCTTGAGCAATACACGCGCCGCAAGGACGTGCCCGGCCGTCGTCAGGCGTTCGACAAACACCTCACCCGAGGTATCGGTTTCAAGCGTACGGGTATCACTGACGGTCAACACCGCGATGTTAAGCGGCACAAAAGGTACATCAGCCTTGGCTTTCATGGGACCTTGAATCCATTGGTAGGAACACATGCCCGGTGTTATATCACAGGCCACATCAACTCGCGCCCAGCACTACCCTGACCACGATCAGCCCCTGACAGCTATGCTGCAATCAACAAGGAACTTGCTGTAAAGGTATGCATCTCAAGAACCGTACAGCGTCCCATCCATGACTGGAGATACACGATGATCCAACGAACACTCCCTGCGCTCCTCCTCGCACTGGGCCTGGGCACCTTGGCAGGCTGCTCATCGCCAGCCGTGATCACCCTCAACGACGGACGCGAGATCCAGACCATCGACACGCCAACGTATGATGATGAGTCCGGTTTCTACGAATTCGAGCAACTGGACGGCAAGCGCAACCGCGTCAACAAAGACCAGGTCCGCACGGTCCAAGACCTCTGAAACAGGGCGGCTCGCGTGCTACGCCGATGGTCAGTGTCGATTGCCGGCATCGAAGAACACCCTCAGAATACGCGCCCTTTTCTCCTGTTTGAGGTTGTTTCACATGCGTAAGACTCTTGCCGCCATTACTCTGGGCCTGCTGTGCGCACAAGGCGCAGTGGCGGGCGATGGCACGACGGCAATCGGCGGCGGCCTGGGCGGCGTTCTGGGTAACGTTGTCGGGCAAAAACTGGGCGGCAGCACCGGTGCAGCTGTCGGTGCCGGCGTTGGCGGTGCAGCGGGCAGCGCAATGGCCGCGAAAAAGGGCAACAAAGCCGAGGCAGCGCTGGGTGGCGGCCTGGGGTCGGCAGGTGGCTCGCTGATTGGCGGCAAGCTCGGTGGTAGCACCGGCTCGGCCATCGGTGCAGGCCTGGGCGGTGCAGCCGGTGGTGCTCTGGGCAACAACCTGGCCGACGGCAACAAGAAGCGTCGCCACTGATTCAACGCCTGCGATGGCATCAGCAGGGTGCCCGCGGGTTCGCGGCGCCTGCATCGCTGGCAAGCCCCGCGCCAACAGCCTTGTGCGACCGTTGTTGGAGCGGGCTTGCCAATGATGTGCCTTACATCGCAGCCTGGGTAGGCGCTTCCTCAGGCAATACCGGTACGAAGTTCAGCTGCAAGCGCTCGCTGCTCCAGGCACGGGTCTTGTTGGTCAGCTCAAGGTTGTTGTTGAGCTTCTGGCCATAGGTTGGAATGATTTCCTTCAGCTTGGCCTGCCACGCAGGGGTCTTGATACGGTCCTTGAAGGTCTTCTCCAACACACTCAGCATGATCGGCGCAGCAGTCGAAGCACCAGGTGACGCACCCAGCAGTGCCGCGATGGTGCCGTCCTCGGACGCAACCACTTCGGTACCGAACTGCAGGATACCGCCGTGCACAGGGTCTTTCTTGATAACCTGAACCCGCTGACCGGCCTGAAGCAGTTTCCAGTCGTCGTTCCGGGCGTTCGGGAAATACTCACGCAGGGCTGCCATGCGGTCTTCGAAGCTCAGCATCAACTGGCCCATCAGGTAGGTGCTCAGGTCGATGTTGTCGATACCGGCGTGGGTCATTGGCATGATGTTGTGGCGGGTCAGCGCAGCGAACATGTCAAGCAACGAGCCATTCTTGAGGAACTTCGTCGAGAACGTGGCGAACGGACCGAACAGCAGCACTTCCTTGCCATCGATCACTCGGGTGTCCAGGTGCGGAACCGACATCGGTGGCGCACCGACCGAAGCCTTGCCGTACAACTTGGCCTTGTGGCGCGCAACGATGTCCTGGTTGTCCGTCATCAGGAATTGACCGCCGACCGGGAAGCCTGCATAGCCTTCGGCTTCAGGAATACCCGACTTCTGCAGCAACTTGAGCGCACCACCACCGGCACCAATGAAGACGAACCTGGCCTTGACGCTGGTTTCGACGCCTTTGTTGGCCAGGTCGGCAACGACCACGGTCCAGGTGTTGTCTGCATTGCGAACAATGTCGCGGACTTCATGCTGAACGTGCAGTTTGACGTTATCGTGTTGGGTCATCGACGCGAACAACTGGCGGGTAATCTCACCAAAGTTGACGTCGGTGCCGATCGGCATGCGTGTGGCTGCGATCTTCTGGTCGGCAGCACGGCCTTCCATGACCAGCGGCACCCACTGCTCGATCTGCTTGTGGTCTTCGGTGTATTCCATGCCGCGGAACAACGAGCTGTGTTGCAGGGCAGCATGACGCTTCTTCAGGAACTCGACGTTCTTGTCGCCCCAGACGAAGCTCATGTGCGGCACATTGTTGATGAACGACTTAGGATTGTTCAGCACATTGCGCTCGACCTGATAGGCCCAGAACTGCTTGGAGATCTCGAACTGCTCATTGACCCCGACAGCCTTGCTGATATCGATCGTTCCGTCGGCACCTTCGCTGGTGTAGTTCAGTTCGCAGAACGCCGAGTGACCGGTACCGGCGTTGTTCCAGGCATTGGAGCTTTCTTCGGCAACCTTATCCATGCGCTCATAGATGTCGATGGACCATTCAGGTTCCAGCTCGTTGAGGTAGGTCCCAAGGCTTGCACTCATGATGCCGCCGCCGATCAGCAGCACGTCTACGGTTTTCTCGGGCTCATTGGGCTTGGAGCAACCGATGACGCTCAGGCACAAGAGCGTCAGCAGGATTTTTTTCATAGTTCAATCCAATTGAAGTGAAGTAATTGGCAATGACCGCTCGCCCCGTTGTGCACGCCCGATTTTTGTTTTTGCTCGCGCAGGCCAACGCAGAGGGCGACCCGGTACTCAGGCAGCAGGCCTGGACACCGGCGCGATGGCTGGCGGCTGGGGTTGTTCGATGGATCGGGGAACAGTCGTCACGCCGTGCGGTCATCTGAAGCGGCAACCGCCGGGTGCTTGCATGGCCTAAGCCAACGCCGCCTTAAAGCAGGAAGCGGGCCAACTGCACTTACACCAACGGCCAATGGCTAAAACGTGTCAGCCCGCGCATATTTAGCGGTTTTCATGGCGAAAAACCGCCACATTGCCACGCCTCAGCGGCTGGCAAGTGGCGGATTTCCCCCGCCTGTGGCGATCAGGCGCTGAGGCGAGCGGTAACGGCGCCCAGTTGCCCGGACAGCTCGTGCAGGCGACCACCGGCCTGCTCGGTATGTTCCACCGCTTCCTGGTTGGCGGTCGCAATCCGCGTGATTTCCACCAGGTTGCGCGAGATATCATCGGCCACGCTGGTCTGCTCCTCCGCAGCCGTGGCGATCTGCCGGTTCATGTCGCGGATCGCTTCCACCGCCAAGGTGATGCGCTGAAGCATTTGCCCCGCACGTTGAACTTGCGCGGCCCCCTCCTCACTGCGCACCTGACCGCTCTCAATGGCCTTGACCGCCTCCATGGCACCCGACTGTACAGCGCTGATGATCTGATTGATCTCGGCAATCGACGCGCCGGTGCGCTGAGCCAGGCTGCGCACTTCATCGGCAACGACCGCAAAACCACGGCCCGCTTCGCCGGCACGCGCTGCCTCAATGGCCGCGTTGAGTGCCAGCAGGTTAGTCTGCTCGGCGATACCGTGAATGACCTCCAGCACTTTGCCAATCCGCGCACTGTCGTGCTCCAGATTGCGAATAACGCCTGCGGTACCGACAATTTCCTGATTAACGGCGGCAATCGTATCGATCGTCGCCTGCATCACCTGCTCGCCTGCCTGGGCATTGTGATCTGCCTCGTCGGCGGCACGCGCCGCTTCAGCTGCATGGCGTGCGACCTCCTGCGCCGTGGCAGACATTTCATGCATGGCCGTCGCGACCTGATCGGTGCGCTGAAACTGGTCATCCGTGCCACGAGCCATGCCGCCGGCGATGGTCCGCAACTCGCCGCTGGCCGACTCAAGGTCTACCGCGTTGCTCTGCAGACGCCCAAAGGTATCGGCAAGGAAATCACGCAAGGTATTGGCCGCTAACGCCAGGCGCCCAAGCTCATCCTGACGGTCACTGGCAACACGCGCATCGAAACGGCCATGACTGAGGTTCGCCACATACTCAATCAGCGTGCGGATTGGCTCGACAATGTTGCGGTTGACCAGCAACACACTAAGCAGCCCCACGAGCACAGCCGAGCCGAACATGATCAACAACCCCAGCCAGACCGTGCGCTGCGCCGCCTCACTGATGTGTGTAGCGCGCGCCTTGGCATCCGCGCGCAACTGGCTGACCAACTCACTCATCTGCTCACTGGTTGCCCGGTCGACACCCTTTACCGCCTGATCGCCTGCAACAGGATCACCGCCTGCTGCCAAAAAGGCTTCGCGGCCTTTGGCATAGGCCGCACCCAGTTGACGATGGCTGTCCTTGAGTTGCGAGAGGCGCGCCTGGAGCTCGGAGGCCTGTGTGTTGCTGCTGATCAATTGCGCAAGAATGTCCTGCACTTGCTGCTCGCGTGCCTGGAACTGCTGCCAGTACTTATCCAGTTCCGCAGGCTGCTTGCCACGCAGCAGGACGTTTTTCCACTCCTGAACCTGGACCTTGAATTGCAGGTTGGCCTCATCGATCAGCTGCGAGGCCTGTAGCGGCCCATCGACCAACTCACCATATCCACGCACACTGGCAGAGAGAAACTGGAAGCAGACCAGAGCAATCAGCAGCATTGCCAACACGCTTCCGCCAAGCAGAGCGAGAATTTGCATCCGTAGAGATTTACGCAGGAACATCGGGAAGGGTCTCACAACAAGGTAGAGGTCTGTGTACCAATGCAAGACGCATCGGCCACGTGGAGACATCCTTATCTCCCTTGGCAAGCAGCCAGCATCAGCAAAAAAACGGTCATCCGTGACGGCCGGCAAGCATTCAAGTGCTACGCAACAACGGGTTACGATAGTCTCAGGGGATTACTACAGAAATGTGACAGACGGTATTAGAGCTGTCACAAAACTGTAAAGACCTCGCTTACACCTTGTTATCGGCTTCATGTGGCGTATCTGCAGCGCTGAACTGCAACGCCGCCAGCCGTGCATACAGCGGGCTTTCGGCAATCAACTGCCGATGAGTGCCGACCGCCACCAGCCGGCCCTGATCAATGACAGCGATCCTGTCGGCATGCTGCACGGTTGCCAGGCGGTGAGCGATCACCAGCGTGGTTCGTCCGGCCATCAACCCTGGCAAGGCTTGCTGGATCAAGTGCTCGCTCTGTGCGTCCAGCGCACTGGTCGCCTCGTCGAGCAAGAGGATCGGCGCATCCACCAAGAGCGCCCGGGCAATGGCCAAACGCTGGCGCTGACCGCCGGAAAGCCCAAGCCCGGACTCGCCCAGGTGGGTTTGATAGCCTTGAGGCAGCTGCAGGATGAACTCATGGGCGTAGGCACTGCGTGCGACGGCCTCGACCTCGGCGCTGCTGGCATCGGCACGGCCATAGCGGATATTGTCCTCGACAGTGCCGTAGAACAACGCCGGGTTCTGAGCGACCAGTGCGAAGTTTCGCCGCAAGTCCTGAGGGTCCAGTCGATCAACGGGCTGGCCGTCGAGCAGGATCTGCCCGGCTTGCGGATCGTAAAAACGCAGCAGCAGATCAAACAGCGTTGATTTACCAGCACCCGACGGCCCGACCAACGCCAGGGTCTCGCCGGGCGCCACCACCAGGCTCAAATGATCAATAGCGGCCGGATTCGGTCGCGACGGATAGGCAAAGCACACCTCACGCAGTTCCAACTGGCCGCTGACCCTTTCCGGCAAGTGCATCACGCCGTGCTCCGGCGAAACGATCTCACTGCGTGCGGCCAACAGCTCAGCAATACGTTCCGCCGCGCCCGCAGCACGCTGAAGCTCACCGATCACCTCACTCAAGGTGCCAAACGCACTGCCGACGATCAGGCTGTAAAAAACGAACGCGGCCAGCTCACCGCCGGAAATCCGCCCCGCGATCACGTCCATGCCGCCCACCCAAAGCATCACCCCCACCGCACCGAGCACCAGCACAATGACCAGGGTGATCAGCCAGGCGCGCTGCAGAATGCGTTTGCGCGCGGTGTCGAACGCCGCTTCGACCGTCACAGCAAAACGACGCTGGTCGCTGGCCTGATGGTTGTAGGCCTGCACGGTCTTGATTTGCCCCAGGGTTTCGGCCACATAACTGCCAACATCCGCTACCCGGTCCTGGCTCTGACGCGACAGGCTACGCACCCGCCGACCGAAAACCAGAATCGGCACCAGCACCAGGGGCAACGCCAACACCACAATGCTGGTCAGCTTCGGGTTGGTCACGAACAGCAGCACAACGCCACCCACCACCATCAAGGCATTGCGCAGAAACAACGAAAGCGAAGAGCCGATCACCGATTGCAGCAACGTTGTATCGGCGGTCAGCCGCGACTGAATTTCTGAACTGCGGTTACTCTCGAAAAAACCGGGGTGCAGGTAGACCAAGTGATCAAACACCTGCTGACGGATATCGGCAACAACACGCTCGCCGATCCACGACACCAGGTAGAAGCGCGTAAAGGTGCCAACCGCAAGGGCAAGCACCAGCAACAAGAACAACCCGATAGACTGATTCAGCAGTGTTGGCGACTGCGTCATGAAGCCCTGGTCAACCATCAAGCGAATCCCCTGCCCCATCGACAGGGTAATCGCCGCCGTCAGCACTAGCGCGACCAGCGCGGCGATTGCCTGTTTTCGATACGGGCGGATAAAACGCCATGCCAGTTGAATGGCCTGGCGTTGCCGGGAAGACACGCGGAGGATCATGACAATGCCACTTTCAGTCGATTTGCAGCAGCCTACACCCGAGCAGCAGCATGAGCACAGCACTTAAGCCGCATCCCAGCAGTGCCTAGTAGATTTCGTTCTAAAGTGCTACTGGCAGTTTGTATGGCTTTCTGGTGGACTTGGCACATGCGCGGCGACTCGCGAAGGACCTTGTCACACGGCGGTCATCGCGCCTATCTAGGCTGAGCTTGCAACCTGATGAGGAGACAGGATATGAGCTTGCAGAACAGCAGCACATCGCAACAAGCGTCGCCCCACGCCAACCCGGCCTGCGGCGCGATCATTGATGCTCAGGGTCGTGAAATCCCGATCACCGAGCAGATGATCCAGAAGGCTTGCCAGGACCTGGAAAAGAGCCGGGAAAAAACCGCCAAAAAAGCCTGATCGGTACCGACTTCCTGAACCCGGCGCCAGCGCCGGGTTTTTATTGCCTGCCGTTCAGACCTGCACAGCCCCCAGTGCAGCGATTATCTGCCGCAAGGCCGGCGATTCGCCATTGACCTTTACGGCAAGGCCTTCGATTTCACGACGCGCCGGGTACTGCTTGCGCAAGAGGTCGAAGGCTGCTCGCTGCTTACCCGGGTCACGGCTAAGGCTGCGGCGAAAATCCGCATCGTCACGGCGCGGGTCATACACGGCACGGCACAGCGTGGCCAAGGCCCAGGCCGGATCGGTTTCGGCCTCAAGGCTCAGTTGCGCCAGCCATGGCCGCGGCAACAGATCGACCAGTTTCACCTGCTCGGGCTCGCCTCGCCAGGCGCAGAATGCCTGATAGATCTGCGCGGTACCGCGCTGCTTGCCATCCAGGCTGTAGCCAGCAATGTGCGGCGTGGCCAGAACACACAGGTCGGCAAGTGCCAGATCAACCTGTGGTTCGCCCTCCCAGACATCCAGCACGGCCTGGACATCGTCACGGGCGAGCAACAGCTCACGCAGGGCGCTGTTATCCACCACGGGTCCTCGGCTGGCGTTGATCAGCCAGGCACCTGGCCGCAGGCGCGCCAGTCGCTCACGATCGAGCAGATGCCAGGTTGCGTCCTCACCGCTACGAGTCAGCGGCGTGTGCAGGCTGATCACGTCGCACTCGGCGAGAATACGCTCCAGGTCGACATAATCCCCACCCTCGCGAGCCTGCCGCGGCGGATCACAGACCAGCACCGACCAACCTAGCCCGCGCAGCACCTCGACCAGCCGACGTCCGACTTCACCAGCCCCCACCACACCATAGGTACGCTTGGCCAGATCAACGCCATCCAGTTCGCCCAGCGTCAGCAGGCTTCCCAGTACATAGTCCACGACGCCGCGGGCATTGCAGCCGGGTGCACTGGACCAGCGAATGCCTGCCTGCTCGAAATAGTCCAGGTCAAGGTGGTCCGTACCAATGGTGCAGGTACCGACAAAACGCACCGTGCTGCCTTCCAGCAAGGCCCGATCAACCTGAGTCACCGAACGCACCAGCAGGACGTCGGCGTCCCGCACACAGGCGCTGTCGATGGCTCGCCCCGGGTAACGGCGAATTTCACCGAAGCCGGCAAAAAAAGCATCGAGCAGCGGAATATTTTCGTCGGCAACAATAAGCATGGCGATCTCCTATCGGGGAGCGCAGTTTAGGCGCATCGGCCCCGGCCAATCCAGTCACAGGTTATTTCCTGACCGATCCGTCAACGGTTAGACTAAGCAATTTTCCACACCTTCAATGGGGACACCTGCCTTGTGACACTCATGACCACCGACACCACTCCGCTCTCCCGCCCCGCTCGTGTTCGCGCCGAATTGAGCACCCTGATGCGCCTGGCCACCCCCATCATCATCGCGCAACTGGCAACGACCGCCATGGGCTTCGTCGATGCGGTGATGGCCGGACGGGTCGGCCCGCGGGACCTTGCCGCCGTAGCGCTGGGGAACTCCATCTGGGTGCCGGTGTTTCTATTGATGACCGGCATTCTGCTGGCGACCACGCCCAAGGTTGCCCAGCGCTTCGGCGCCGGCCAGCCTGCCGAGATTGGTCCGTTGGTGCGCCAGGCGCTGTGGCTGGCACTGGCGGTCGGAATTGCCGCCAGCCTGTTGCTGATCAGTGCCGAGCCAATCCTGCACGTGATGAAGGTCGACCCGGAGTTGATCGCGCCCTGCATGGGTTATCTGAAAGGCATCGCTTTCGGCCTGCCGGCCGTAGGCATCTACTTTGTGTTGCGCTGCTGCAGCGACGGCCAGGGGCTCACACGCCCGAGCATGGTACTGGGGCTTGCCGGGCTCATGCTGAATATCCCGTTGAACTACATCTTCATCTATGGCCATCTGGGCCTGCCGGCCATGGGCGGTGTCGGCTGCGGCTGGGCCAGCGGCATCGTCATGTGGTTCATGGCCCTGTGCATGGCGGTCTGGATCGCCCGGGCGCCGGTTTATCGCCCAAGCGAGGTATTTGCCCGCTTCGACTGGCCGCAGTGGGCCCTGATCAAGCGCCTGCTCAGTATCGGCCTGCCAATCGGCATCGCAGTATTTGCAGAGTCGAGCATCTTTGCCGTGATTGCCCTGCTGATCGGCAGCCTCGGCTCAACCGTGGTTGCAGGGCACCAGATTGCCCTCAATGTCAGCTCCCTGGTGTTCATGATCCCCTACTCGCTGGGCATGGCCGTCACCGTGCGGGTCGGCCAGGCCATCGGCGCCGGCGAGCCACGCCAGGCACGTTTTGCTGCGGGCGTCGGCATGGCCACGGCGTTGGCCTACGCCTGCTTTTCAGCAAGCCTGATGCTGCTGATGCGCGAACCGATTGCCTCGATCTACACCGCCGACAGCGCAGTCATCCAGATTGCCTCGATGCTGATCGTCTACTCGGCGCTGTTCCAGTTCTCCGACGCGGTCCAGGTCACTGCCGCCGGTGCACTGCGTGGCTATCAGGACACGCGGGTCACCATGATCCTGACCCTGTTCGCGTACTGGGGCATTGGCCTGCCGGTGGGTTACCTGCTCGGCCTGACCGACTGGCTGGGCACGGCCAGCGGGCCAAGCGGCCTCTGGGAAGGCCTGATTGTCGGCTTGACCTGCGCCGCATTGATGCTCTCGGTGCGCCTGGTGCGCAGTGCACGCAAACGCATCCGGCAGGCAGCGGCTTAATCGAGCTTCTTGCGGATCCAGTACAGGTAAGTACCCGACAGCTCCTGCTGCTCGACCAGTTCATGGCCGAGGAATACGCAGAACTTGGGAATATCGCGACGGGTCGAAGGGTCTGTCGCGATGACCTTGAGCAGGCCACCCGCGCCAAGATCGCGCACGTACTGATGCAGCATCATCACAGGCTCAGGGCAGTTCAGACCACTGGCATCAAGGACCGCATCGGCGGTCAGGGTAGAATCGGTGTCAGTCATGCTTTTCTCCGAAGACTAGGTAACAACTGTCTTGCACTGCCTGGCTGAGCCAGTGCGACGTGCAACAGCCTCAACGTGGTTTCATATCCAGTCGGCGCAGATGGCAGGTGACCTCTTCACGGTCGTGATACAGCTGCTTGCAGCCAATCGATACCTTGACCTTGCGCGCCTTGAAGCCTTCTTCGATGCGCTCCAGCAAACGCCGAACCTCGGCATAGCGCTGCTTCATCGGCAATTTCAGGTTGACCACCGCTTCGCGGCACAGGCCCTCGCCCAGCCAGGTTTCCAGCAGTGCTGCACTACGCGCCGGCTTCTCGACGATGTCACAGACCATCCAGTCTACGGTCTGCTTGGGCTTGTAGGTAAAACCATCGGCCATCAAGTGCTGGACCAGCCCGGTGTCCATCAAGCTTTCAGCCATTGGCCCATTGTCGATAGCCGTCACCAGCATACCGCGCTTGACCAGTTGATAGGTCCAGCCACCCGGTGCGGCACCCAGGTCGACCCCGGTCATGTCTTCAGACAGGCGCTGCGGCCATTGATCGCGTGGAATAAAGTGGTGCCAGGCTTCTTCCAGCTTCAGGGTTGAGCGGCTTGGGGCTTCACGCGGGAATTTCAGTCGCGGGATCCCCATCGGCCACATGGCCGAATTGTCCGCCGCTGCCAACCCGACAAACACCCGCCGGCCACTGACAAAGGTCAGCAGCAAGCGCGGCTTGGCAGCGTCGTCCACCAGCCGGCCAGCGTTGAGCAACGCCTTGCGCAGCGGCCCCTCGAACTTGCGGCAGAACGTCGACAGTTCCTTGCCGTCGTTACTGTCCATGACCTCCAGCCAGAGGCTGCCGCACACCGGGTACTCGGCCAGAGTCTCCAGCAGCACGCTGATCCGGTCGGTTTCAGGCAGTTCGACAAAACTGCCACGGGCCCATTGCCGAGGGAAAATCAACTGCGAGAAACGCAGTTCACGCATCAGCCGCTCGGCACCTTCGGCGTCGTTGCAAATGAACTCGGCGCACGCGCTTTGCGGTTTGGCCTTGGCATAACCGGCCACATTCAGCCGTGCGGCATGCTCGGCGATTTCGGAACAGACTTCGCCCTCGAAACCGGGTCGGCAATGCATAAACAGGGTATTCATCAATCACTCCAGGACGGTCGGCAGCACACGCAGCAGACCCTGGCCGAGCGCACGGCGCAACGGCGGCAAATCGGCGAATGATAAAGGAGTTTAGGAACCAGTGACACGTCCCGCCGGTCCAGTATTTAGCCAGGCCCGGCAATCAGGTCTAACCTGACCCTTCAGCCAGGTCCGTGCGTTGCGGACCGACACCTTGACGGTGAGTTCGGCGACCGCAGGGCGATTGCCGATCACCGGCCCAGAAGGAGTTGACCCATGCCCTCGCTCGACAGCCTGAATACCCTCAAGACCCTGACGGTAGGCAACTGCCTCTATCACTATTACAGCCTGCCTGAGGCCGCCCGCAGCCTGGGCGACCTGAGCGCACTGCCCCTGTCGCTCAAGGTACTGCTGGAAAACCTGTTGCGCTGGGAGGACGGCAAGACGGTCACCGGCAGCGACCTGACCGCCCTGGCCAAATGGCTTGAAAATCGCCGGTCCGACCGCGAAATCCAGTACCGCCCGGCGCGGGTACTGATGCAGGATTTCACCGGGGTACCCGCGGTGGTCGACCTGGCGGCCATGCGCGCTGCCATGGCCAAGGCCGGGGGAGACCCTCAGCGCATCAACCCGCTGTCACCGGTGGACCTGGTGATCGACCACTCAGTGATGGTCGACCGCTACGCCAGCCAGCAGGCTTTCAGTGAAAACGTCGACATCGAAATGCAGCGCAATGGCGAGCGCTATGCCTTTCTGCGCTGGGGGCAAAACGCGTTCGACAATTTCCGCGTGGTACCGCCAGGTACCGGCATTTGCCATCAGGTCAACCTCGAGTATCTGGGGCAGACCGTCTGGACCCGCGAGGAGGACGGCCGTACCTACGCCTTTCCCGACACACTGGTTGGCACTGACTCGCACACCACCATGATCAACGGCCTGGGCGTACTGGGTTGGGGGGTGGGCGGCATCGAAGCAGAGGCAGCCATGCTCGGCCAGCCAGTTTCCATGCTGATCCCCGAAGTGATTGGCTTCCAATTGACCGGCAAACTGCGCGAGGGCATCACGGCCACCGACCTGGTGTTGACCGTCACCCAGATGCTGCGCAAGAAAGGCGTGGTCGGCAAATTCGTTGAGTTCTATGGCGACGGCCTGGCCGACCTGCCCTTGGCCGACCGCGCCACGATCGCCAACATGGCCCCGGAATACGGTGCCACCTGCGGCTTCTTCCCGGTCGACGACATCACCCTGGATTACCTGCGCCTGTCGGGTCGGCCCGAGGCAACCGTGAAACGGGTCGAGGCCTATTGCAAAGCGCAAGGCCTATGGCGCCTGCCCGGCCACGCGCCCGCCTTTACCGACACCCTGGCACTGGACCTGAACAGCGTCGAAGCCAGCCTTGCAGGCCCGAAACGCCCGCAGGACCGCGTGGCGCTTTCGCAGGTCCGCCAAGCCTTCGATGACTTCATGAGCCTGCAACCCAAGGCGAGCGCGCGCAATGGCGGGGTGACTACTGGCAGCGATTATCCGGCTCTGCAAGAGGGGGCGGTGGTCATCGCCGCCATAACCTCCTGTACCAACACCTCCAACCCCAGCGTAATGATGGCTGCCGGGCTGGTGGCCAAAAAAGCCGTGGAGAAAGGCTTGCAACGCAAACCCTGGGTGAAGAGCTCGCTGGCACCCGGCTCAAAAGTGGTGACTGACTATTACCAGGCAGCAGGCCTGACCCCTTACCTGAACGACCTTGGCTTCGACCTGGTGGGCTATGGCTGTACCACCTGCATCGGTAACTCCGGCCCTCTGGACGCGCCCGTCGAAAAGGCGATTACCGAGCATGACCTGACCGTAGCGTCGGTACTCTCCGGCAACCGCAACTTTGAAGGCCGTGTGCACCCTCTGGTGAAAACCAACTGGTTGGCTTCGCCGCCGCTGGTGGTGGCCTATGCCCTGGCCGGCAGCGTACGTATCGACCTGAGCAAAGAACCGCTGGGCACTGGCCGGGACGGCCAACCCGTCTACCTGCGCGACATCTGGCCCAGCCAACAGGAAATTGCCATGGCCGTGGCCAGCGTCGATACGGCGATGTTCCATAAAGAGTATGCCGAAGTCTTTGCAGGAGACGCCCAATGGCAAGCCATCGAGGTACCGCAGGCTGCCACCTACGCCTGGCAGAACGACTCGACCTATATTCAACACCCACCGTTCTTCGATGACATCACTGGCCCGCTGCCACAGATTCAAGACATTCACGGCGCACGCATCCTGGCATTGCTGGGTGATTCGGTGACCACCGACCATATCTCGCCAGCCGGCAACATCAAGGCTGACAGCCCGGCCGGGCGCTACCTGCGCGACAAGGGCGTGGCCCCGCCTGATTTCAACTCCTACGGCTCTCGTCGCGGCAACCATGAGGTGATGATGCGCGGCACCTTCGCCAATATCCGTATCCGCAACGAAATGCTCGGTGGCGAAGAAGGCGGTAACACCGTGCATATTCCCAGCGGCGAGAAACTGTCGATCTACGATGCCGCCATGCGCTACCGCACCGACGGCACGCCACTGGTGGTGATCGCTGGTCAAGAGTATGGCACCGGGTCCAGCCGCGACTGGGCTGCCAAGGGCACCAACCTGCTGGGTGTGAAAGCAGTACTGGCGGAAAGCTTTGAGCGTATCCACCGCTCCAACCTGGTGGGCATGGGCGTACTGCCCCTGCAATTCAGGCCCGGACAAAATCGCAAGACCCTGGCGTTCAAGGGGGATGAGCGTATCGATATCCTTGGCCTGAGCGGGACTGTCCTTTCACCGGGAATGGCGCTGCGCCTGCGTATCACCCGGGACAACGGTCGCGAGGATAGCCTGGAGGTCTTGTGCCGAATCGACACCCTGAACGAAGTGGAGTACTTCAAGGCAGGCGGCATCCTGCACTACGTGCTGCGGCAGTTGATCGCCGGCAAGGGGGCCTGATGGATGGCCCTGCGGCCATCGTCGTTGCCCCGTAAAAAGGCGTGTCTTTTACCGTGCAGTTCAAGTCCAACATCGCGGACTTCACCGTAAGGTAATCGACATGCCATCACCTCGTGGGGTTGCCCTTGCCCTGCTCTGCCTCGGTTACGCCTTCGCGCTGAGCCAGGGCCAACTGACACGTGCCGCCCTACCCGGGTTAATCCTGCTGCTGTGTGCGGCAGCGCTTGTGCAACGACCTCGCAGCAGCTGGTTGAAGGCCTGCGGCCATGGGCTGTTCGTGCTGCTCGCGGCGGGGCTGGCCCTGCATTGGCTTCCCGGCTTCAACAGCGCCAAAGTCATCGACGCGCAACGCTTCAGTACCGACGCCGCACCCTACTCGATGTACCTGAACCTGGATAAGCCGCTGATCGCGTTCTGGATACTGCTGGCTTGCCCGTGGATGCTGGCCGGCACACGCAACACCTCCACCAGCGTCCCCATGATTGCAACCATGACCGCCATGGCCTGCCTGGGCAGTGCACACTTGCTCGGCGTTGTCGCCTGGGCACCGAAATGGCCAACACAGGGCTGGCTATGGCTGGCCAACAACCTGCTGCTGGTGAGCCTGACCGAAGAAGTGCTGTTTCGCGGGTACATTCAGGGTGGCCTGCAACACCTGCTCAGGCACCGTGAGCATGGCCAGCGCCTGGCGCTGCTGTTGGCCGCAGGCGTATTCGGCCTGGCCCACCTCGGTGGCGGTTGGCAATGGGTGGTACTGGCAAGCATTGCAGGCGCAGGTTACGGCCTGGTTTACCGCCATGGCGGGCTGCTGGCAGCAGTTGTCAGCCACTTCACCCTGAACCTGCTGCATTTCAGTTTGTTCACCTACCCAATGCTGAATAAATGAGCCAAAGTGTGAACGACTGGTCAGTTGCTGACTTTTATGTCAAAAGCATGAAAGAATGCTTGCAATTTTCTAAAATCTACAGCTTTTTTCGCATAACTCAGGTCGTGATTGAAAACCCTGCGCTCGATCAACGGCTGCAAAAATCGACTCAATAAAAACAACTCGCTGCCGATACCCCTCGAAAGCCTTCCGGATTGAACAGCTAATGCGTAATAACCAGCCGATTACCCAGCGCGAACGGACGTTTCCAGATCAACAACGTTTGATTTCGACTACCGATGCCAAAGGTCTGATTACCTACTGCAACGATGCCTTCGTCGAAATCAGCGGTTTCTCGCGAGAGGAGCTGTTGCGCGCCCCACACAACCTGGTTCGCCATCCGGACGTGCCGCCGGCGGTATTTGCTCACATGTGGGGCACCCTGAAACAGGGACTGCCATGGATGGGTATCGTCAAGAACCGCTGCAAGAACGGTGATCACTACTGGGTCAACGCCTACGTGACTCCTGTTTTTGAAAACAATCAGGTCGTCGGCTACGAGTCCGTGCGGGTAAAACCGACGGCTGAACAAATACGCCGCGCCCAAGGGTTGTACGAGCGAATCAACCAGGGCAAGTCGGCTATTCCAAAGCGTGACAAGTGGCTGCCGGTGCTGCTGGACTGGCTACCGTTCATTCTGGTCAGCCAGATCGGTTTCCTGATCGGTAACTGGCTCGGCCATTCGTGGGGCTTTGCCCTGGCCGCTGGCTTGTCCGTGCCACTGGGCCTGATGGGCCTGACCTGGCAACAACGCGGCCTCAAGCGCCTGCTGCGTCTGGCCGAGCAGACCACCTCTGACCCGCTGATCGCCCAAATGTACAGCGACAGCCGTGGAGTTCAGGGCCGCCTGGAAATGGCAATGCTCAGCCAGGATGCACGCCTCAAGACCTGCCTGACCCGCCTACAGGACACTGCTGAACACCTGAACGAACAGGCGCGTCAATCCGACACCCTGGCGCATAACAGCTCCTCGGGACTGGAGCGCCAACGCGTTGAAACCGAACAGGTCGCCGCTGCCGTCAACCAGATGGCCGCCACCACTCAAGAAGTGGCCAACCACGTTCAACGCACCGCCGATGCCACCCAGGAAGCAAATCGCCTGACTGGACGCGGCCGGGATATCGCAGGGGAAACCCGCGAAGCCATCCAGCGCCTGTCCCAGGCCGTCGGCGAAACCGGGCAGACCGTGACGCAACTGGCACGTGACAGTGACGAAATCGGCGGCGTGGTTGATGTGATCAAAGGCATTGCCGACCAGACCAACCTGCTGGCACTGAACGCTGCAATCGAGGCTGCCCGTGCCGGCGAAATGGGCCGCGGCTTCGCGGTCGTCGCGGATGAAGTTCGTCAACTGGCACAACGCACCAGCGAATCGACCGGCCAGATCCACGGGCTGATCGCCAAGCTGCAGCAAACTGCCAGCAACGCCGTACAGACGATGGAAGCGGGCCATCGTCAGGCCGAAGAAGGCGTGGCTCGGGTCATGGAAGCCGACCAGGCACTGCTGGGTATCAGCGAAGCGGTGGCCAACATCACCGACATGACCACCCAGATCGCTGCCGCCACCGAAGAGCAGACTGCCGTGGCCGATGAGATCAGCCGCAATATCAGCACCATTGCTCAACTGGCCGATCAAACCTCCGAGCAGGCCCAGCACTCTGCCCTGCTTAGCGAAGAGCT
>NZ_MBPN01000138.1 GCF_001695625.1 Pseudomonas defluvii | reverse complement strand
CCATTTGCTGTCATCCTTTCGAGGACGACAGCTTAAACTACCCCGTAGTCACTGTCTCAAAAGGTGGATCCACTATAGTTTGGCAATACCAACCTTGAGCGTATGCAGATGGGCAAGGCGCCGCTGGATGCCAATGGCAGGCCGATTGAACTCCATCATATCGGCCAGAAACAGGACTCTCCCCTTGCTGAACTGACCTGCAGCGAGCACCGCGGTAATGGCAATGACAATGTGCTTCACAACAAGCAGAAAGAGTCAGAAATAAATCGGGAAGATTTCGATAAAGAGAGAAAAGATTACTGGAAGGCACGAGCCGAACAGATCGAAAACCAGCAGTGAGTGCGAGTCCTACTTATGAAGACATTAGAAAATCTGGTCAATAAGCACCAAGCCAATACACGCCCTGCAGATCCAGACAGCATCATTGCTCTGCAGCAAGACCTCGGGTTTATGCTTTCTCCCGAATATAAATCTTTTCTGTCAACATTCGGTGTAATTGTTTTCGATGCCTATGAAACCTATGGTCTCGGAATTCCAAAAGAGTATTACCTGCACGTTTTCACGAGCTACAAGGATCTTTCCAAGGATCCAAACTACCCCACACAGGCAGTACCTCTGCTTGATATAGGGGACGGCCAGTATTACCTTTACGATAACCAGAGCAAAAAGGTCCTTGTGTGGGCAACACCCAATGGCGGTGTGGTTCGAGTACTAGACGACAGCCTAGAAAGCTTTTTGATCCACCATGTTTTTGCTGAATAGTAACGTGCGCGGTATTGGAGTTCACGTGATATCCAAGACCGCACTACTCCGGTAGACAGGAAAAATCCAACTGCGGAGGCTATCAGCTTCGGATGAAGAACCAACTGAGTGTAGGGCGACTGAAGCCACACTCAGTTTGGGACCGGGAATGTCATGATGGCAAGTCGACCTCGATTTTTCTCGATGGCTCTTGCCTGCTAATCGAGTCAAGCGCAGCACCGGACTATGCCAAGGCGCTTAGCGCCAAGGAGACAGCGGTCAGTGCGGCGTCCACGGTGCAGCCGCCTACTGGAGCACTGATCCATGGCATTCCTACCGAAGGCTCCGACGGTAGGCGCTGGCGTTGTCATCGATGAACAGCGGTTTATAGGTCTTGCTCGGCACGTAACCTTTTATCTGCTTGTCGTATGTAAGGTTTTGGGGCGCATGCTACAGCGCTGTAGGTATTAATGTCTTTCGATGCCTGCTGCCGACTGATACCAAAGCTCTGTATCAGGTGCCCCGTAGTCAGCCGGCCTTCCCACCAGGCTACGGTTTCAATCAGGCGATAGCGAAAAGCTAGGTCCCAGCGAACCTGTTCGATGGATTGTTTGCGTTTCATGCCCTCTCCATATGCTCGAATTCTTTACCTGCATAAGTCTGCATTCTGGACGTGTCTTTTTTAATTACATATCGTCTTGCTGTCTTCTGAATTTCCGAGCTGTATGGAGGGGCGAATATGGTTGCGTGGGATACGGTTTCTATAGGTGCATTGCTGTTGATGGGGGCAATCTTGCTAGTGCTTGTACTCCAGTGCCTGGGGCTACGCGAGCACTGGAAAATGGCTCTCGACTTCAAAAGGGATGTGCGTTGGGCTCGCATTTGGGAGATGGAAAATCAGGAGCTGCGTTCAGCACTGCGGGCTGAGAAAGCACACATTGAGCAGCTGCAAAGGTAGCTATTGATCCTGCAAGAGCTGCTTCCGACTGAGGGGTAGCCGATAGCAGGTTCGCCCAAAGACCAAGCTCCTACTGACCCCATGATTTCTGAGAGGGTCGAATGACGAGGTCAGCTGCATTCAAGTAGACTGATAAATTCGACGAATTTGTGGAAGCTTAAATGGTCAAGCTGGAGGACATCACAAAAGACGCTCAGATTCGTGGCCTGCATCGCGACGGGGTTGTTAAAGTCGTCAGTATCGACAAGGTCGGTGACTCGGCAATCAGTGCCGTTTACCAGAAAAGTGCCGGTGGTTATGGCGACCAGATGCTTTTTCGCAGCGACGAGTCCCGTTTTGAGCTGGCCCAGGCAAGCAAAGCTTGGGCGTTAGGTGTCCCAGGTATCACTGTACGTCTACCGGTTGCTGCCGATGGCTGCATCGGGGACGACCGTTATATTGAGGTCAAAGGGCGCGTCAAGGGCTCAACTACAGTCATCAAGAACGAAAACTTTTCCAGCTACAACCAAGGCGAGAAAAACATCCTCGCCATCGTGTTGGTGGATGGTGAGCAGGTGGACGGTCCTTATTACATCAAGCACCCATTTAAGAGTGAGCCGGAGTTCGGTGTTGGCAGCGTCAACTACGAGTTGAGTGAGCTGTTGTCCCGAGCGATTAAGCCAGAGGAAAGCCTGTGAATTTAGAAAACCTGCGACTACAGAACTATCGGCGCTTCGAAGCTTTCGAGATCGACTTTCATCCCGAGCTAACTGTCATTGCTGCTCGCAACGGCCAGGGTAAAACCACCATTCTGGAAGCTATTGCTGCTGCCCTTGGTCCCTTCGTCGGTGCTTTTGATTTGGGCAAGTCTGAACACATTCGCCGCACGGATGCTCGTTATGGAGTGTTGTGGGGGGCTGATGGAGGTTTTGAGCAGGAGCAGAACTTTCCAGTCATTATCGACGCCGCACTCAGCACACCTAGCATCAAGTGGCAACGCGCATTGATGAGTGCCAAGGGGCGGACAACAGTTAAGGAAGCCGCTCCGCTAGCAGAGTGGGGCAAGGCGTTGCAGAGCCAGTTGCGTGCGAGCGCTGAGACACCTTTGCCTGTCATTCGCTACTACAGCTCCAAACGGTTGTGGGTCAGTCATAAGAACGTTGCCACCAAGGCCATTCTTACCGAAAGCCGTACGGCAGGTTATGAGGACTGTCTGTCGTCGCTTTCCAGCTTTGTACAACTGCAGGAGTGGATGAAAAAGGCTTCGCTCGCTGTCATTCAGCATCGCACCCAGCCAGGGTACGAACATTCCAATCTGGAACCGCGCCTGCAAGGTATTGCTAACGCAGTCGATACTGTCATGGCCAGCGAAGGCTGGAGCCATTTTCATTACAGCGTGGTCTTTGACGAGTTGGCCATGGTTCATCCTGACCACGGCGCACTTCCCATTAGTCTGCTGAGCGATGGTGTGCGGGCCATGATTTCCTTGGTTGCTGATCTAGCCCTGCGCTGCGTGCGTCTTAATGGCTACATGCGCGAACGCTCACCCCTGGAAAGCACAGGAATCGTGCTGATTGACGAGGTGGATTTGCACTTACATCCAGCTTGGCAGCAGCAGGTGGTGCACAGCTTGCGTCGCGCTTTTCCGTGTCTGCAGTTCATAATTAGCAGTCACAGCCCGCAGGTGCTCACCACTGTTAAACGCGACAACATTAAGGTGGTATTCAAGGACGGCCAAGGAAAATGGCAGGCGCAGGCGCCGGATCAGGAGATTCTCGGCATGGAGAGCTCAATTGCTCTTAATGACATTATGGGTGTAAACCCTATTCCCCCTGTGGATGAGGCGCAGTTGATCGCCGATTACACAGCCGCCATTGAAAGTGGTCAGCATGAGACCTACGACGCTAAGGTTGTGCGTGGGAAGCTGCTGGCCATTTATGGCGCGGCGCATCCTGTACTGCGTGATGCTGATCGGCTGATTCGCTTTCAAAGCTTCAAGGTTCGCCAGTCGAGCAAGCCTGGGGGGCAGGATTGATGCATAAGCTTGATCGCACCAGCGTTACGCCTCCAGCCTGCTTGGATGCCTACGACTACCGAACTCAGAAATGGAAGGATCTTGGCTCGGAATGTAAACGAGAGTTGCGTGCAGCACTGGTTCAGATGCAGGGTATCCCAGGAGTGACCACGCCAGATGCTAATGAATATGGACTGCGCTGTGCCTACTGTGAAGGGACGATCTTTCATGAAGGTCATATCGAGCACTTTCGCCGAAAAAATCCTGCGCATTATCCGGAACTGACTTTCGCATGGCCGAATCTCTTTTTGGCATGTGGTGCTAGCTCACATTGCGGTCACTACAAAGACCGTCCGGGGGGGGCAGTCTACAACTCTGATCATCTCATCAAGCCCGATGAGCATGACCCTTCAGACTTTCTTCACTTTCATTCCTACGGCGATGTGCGTGTTCGTAGTGGCTTGAGTGCGGAGAATGCCCACCGAGCAGCCGAGACCATTCGCGTATTTGGACTAAATGAGAGTGCACTTTCAGGGGCGAGGGCTAAGACTCTTTCGTTTTATAAGACGAAGGTTCTAGACGACCTCGGTGAGTTGGCCTCTTGGTCGCTGGAGGATCGGCAGGCCTATTTGGTTGGCGAGCTAGAGGCAACCCGTTGGGAGCCCTACGCGACCACAATTCACCATTTCCTGCAGAGCAGCATTTAATGACTGCTAACTGTCGTCCTTTGGTCGAGGAACATAGTTTGATTGGTTCTTATATCCCTCGGTAGTTTCGAGGTGCTGCTTCTCGCTGTCAGTATGAGACTTCACGATGTCTGCTGGTACGAAAGAGAGAACAACGGTCCACAGCTGCCACAGCGTGAGTGAGGCTAGTACCCCATAGGAAACACCGCGCAATGGCACGGTATGCGGTAGTAGTAGATCGAGGCGCTTCAGCAGGGGAGCAACCATACCGATGAAGAGAATGATGCACAGGATTGCCGTCGAGTGAACGATCGGCGTGAAAAGCGTGTTCATTCCGCCGTTGCTGCTGACTGGAGCGCCTTCAGCCTTTTGAAAGGACATTCTCAGGCGCTCTGGATAGATGATCGCGAGCCAAGCGCCAACAACGGCGAAGATGATGGAGGCAGTAGTTCTCAGAGCCTCAAATAGTGGCCATTGCTCCGAGAAGGGGACACCACGACCGAGTACGATCGCAGTGGCAACCAGAGCAATGGACATTCCCCAAGCGAGGCACTTGAGCGCAGTTTTTTTCATTCAATTAGCCGCAATATTTCTACCCGATGATCAGTCAGGGCCTTCAGTAATGACTGAGAATTCACAACCTCCAGGTTGTTTTGTTCAACGTCCAGCTGGAACTCCTGTCGCGCCAGGGAATGACTGAGCCAGTGAATATGCTGCGATGATCCTTTAAGCTTGAAGCCGTAATCATCCCATTCGCGGTCATGCCCCTCATTCCAAGCGATAATCATAGCTTCGATATCCTCGCGAGACAGCTGCGCAGGAAGTTCATATTGGACTTTCACCTGGTCTGGACGGTGCTGAGGCTCTCGCATGTGCGTCCACTCCAGGAAATGCTGCCAACGATCAAGCTGCTCTGGGCGATCAAGCTTCAACGTGGTTTTGCGCAGGACCTTGCGAACAATTTCCGCATTTTTGAGGATGAGCTCATGAGCCCCCGGCTTCTTAAACAGCTGAGTTCTAAAGCGGGGATTCAAGTCTTGTACCACACCACCAGGAGCTTCTAGGTATCCGGCGACTTCGACATCCACGCCAGGCTGTGGATCGGTCCAAGCTACATGCTTGGAGGACGTCCCCAAGAACGACTCCATGTATTGCTGCATAGGTTTCTGGCCCGTAACCAAATGCTGAAAGCGAATGCTGGCAAAAACATTTCGAGATGGGATGAACCAGAAGTAGGTCGCAAACCCAGGTATGCCGCCCTTGGGGAGATCGTTCATAACCACTTCTGCGTTGCCGACATTGGATGTGCCAATCGCGGCAGCGACCTTGCCCTCTGTGGCTGGCGTCTGATTCCACATCGTTACAACGCAGCTGTCCTCTCCAGACGTGATGTCCATAAGGTACGCAGGGAGAAAATCAGCACCATCAACTGCTTCGTAAGTTTTCGTAGCCGCGAGTTGTTTGCCATTGCTCCAGCCAGCCAAATCGACAAGCGTGCTCTGTAAGTTTCCGAAGGCAGCAACATCTGCCTCTCCTCTCGGGTAGTAACCACACTGAAGAGCGCGGTAAAACGTGATCTTTGCCTTCTCAACAGCCACTTACTCGCTCCTTCGGTTCCAAGCCTGGATCTCGATTCAAGCCTTGCCTTTATTCACTAGCTCACTCAATAGCATCTACGCCAGCGCGTCCTCAGGCAGCCTCCCCAACTGGGTCGAATTACTGCCGGTCATGGTGAGCGACACAGCTGTCACACGCGGCTGTGCCTGGCCTGTTCGCCAAGCTGCCAAATGTTGCGTTTTTCCAGCAGGTTTTTCAGTTCGACCAGGTTGTACATGCCAAGGCGATGAAAATTGCCCCAGCTCGGTATACCAAACAGGTTGTAGATGACCACGGTGGCATCGCGTTCGCTGGCAAGACGCTTTTCCCCGCTGAGCTTTTCGGCAGCAGCGTCGGCTTCATCTCGGTCGTCGTAGGTGTTGAGCAGTTTCATCGGTGCTTGGTTGAAATTCAATCGGGCGTTGGATTCTGCCTGACTGGCAAAAAAAAGAACATCAGCGGGATCTGTTCAAGTGAATTAGCCCCGTTGCAGCCAACTCAGTATCCAGCACGGCTAAAGCGCGACGATGAGCAGCGGTGGAAAGCGGAGCCCCAGAATCACCAGCAGCAGGAGTGCCAAGCAGTCCGCGAAGATGCCAGCGAACATGACAGCCGCAGCCAAGACGCGAAATAGTGTCATTTTTCTTCTTCTCACAAATAGCCTTGTTCCGCCAGCGACACGCAGCCTTCGCGGCCCACGATGATATGGTCTAGCGTCCGTACCCCGACTAGATTTAGTGCCTCCCTCAGTTTGTGGGTCAAGTTGCGGTCCGCCTGGCTGGGCTCTGGGTCGCCGGAGGGATGATTGTGAACCATGATGATGGCCGCGGCGTTGTGCTCCAGAGTGTTCTTGACCACTTCATGCGGGTACACAGTGGCACTATCCAGAGTGCCTCTGAACAGTTCTCTAAAGCCTATGACCCGATGTTTGGAGTCGAGCAGCAGCAGGGCAAAGACTTCATACTCGTGGTACTGCAGCAGCGTTCGTAGGTGGCTGAAGACCTGCTTCGGCTCAGTCAGTGCCTGGCCTTTAGACAGACGACTCATGGCCAGTTGTTTCGCCATCTGCAGGATGTCGGCCTCGGTTACAGGTGATTCCATGATGTAGGTGCCACTCGCCTCACGGGCTTTGAGCTTGTGATATTTCATGACGGTACTCCTGTACGAATGGGGAGCAGGCTGGAGAGGTTGAGGAGAGCGTTACTGAACGGAAGGCCTAGCGCTGTGCTCGATAGCTTGAGCCTCCAGTTTCTGAGCCAGTGATCGCTTTGAAGGCGCTGTCGGTTGGGGCTCTGCGTTGCTGGATGGGGCTTCAACAGCGGGAAAGAACTCCTCGACAATGGTGCCACTGTCCTCCTCGCTGTCTTCAAAAGCGCCATTGTTAAAGCCCTGCCGGGCTGCGTGATCCAAGGCGCTCTGGTCAAAGCCCGAGGCTTGCCGGGTTTCCTCCAGTTGCTTGGCTGCCAATAGGGCGTCTTCTAAACTCAGTTCACTGCGTACTGTGATATCGACGTAGAAGATTGGTGTGCCATGGCTCTGACGGGTGGATTTGCCGCGCAGACGCAGTTCCAGCGGTAGGCAGGCCAGGCGATTGCCAGAGATGGCTTGCAGGTAATGCAGTCGCGCTGCCAAGGTGCGGATGCTGTTGAAGCCAGTGGTTCGGAAGATAAAACTGCCCAGTGGGTCGTCATCGCCAATCACCACGTTCAGCCGACCGTAAGGCTTGCAGGCATTGCCTTGGGCCAGTGAGCAGCCATTGGGAGAAGGGCAGGGTAGCGACTGGATGCCGTCCTTTGTCAAACGCTTGCAAGTGTCACCATTGCCGACGCACAACGGCCTGCCGGTAGTACGGTCGAACAGGCTGTAGTCCGCGCGAAAGTTGAGGTCCGGTTCGTTGAACAACAAGCGGATCGGAATGCTGCGCAGCTTGCCGTCCTGGCCATTGCGGAGCTCCTCATTGAGTGGATGTAGCAACCAGCCGTCACGGCTCTGGACTTGTGAAGTGATGGTGAACTGATCGTCTTTCTCGGGTAGACGCTTGCCGTGTTTCTCGACGACCTTGCCGATGGAAATGCGCCCGAGTACCGGTGGGGTGATGGCTAAACCTTTGAGCATGGTGGTACTCCTTGATCTGAAAATAAAAAGCCACCGGGGCGTGGGCGGTCCAGGTGGCTAGGGTGAGGAGAAAGCTTTAGCCAATCAGGAAGCGACGGCTTCCGGCTTTGGCCTTGGGATAGCGGGCCTGCAGGTACGGTTTGTCTTTGAGCATCTGTTCGACATCCAGACCAATGCTGTCCTTGGACTTCTTCCAACTGATGTAGCCTTCGGCAAACTCTGCGCGGGTGGCGTCCCCCATGGCCTGCTGCAGAACCTGCTTGAGCTGCGCTTCACGTGTCTCCTGCTGGGCAATGTGCTGGCGAACAGACTTGAGTTCCAGGAAGGTGCTGGCCAGCTCTGTGTGCTGGCTGAAGTCCAGGGTCTGTCCGTTATCTTCAGGGTAGAGGCAGCGCAATGCCGCTTCCGCAGACGCTGTGCCATCGGCCGGTGGCGGTGTGTCACTGACGACGTAATCCCAGAACAGCCGCTCCAGATCAATCAGTCGTGCAATCAGTGTCTCGTCGCGTGTGATGCGATGGATTTCCAGGTGCTGACCACCGAGCAGGACCGCCACATCAGCGGCCTGCTTGCCAGTGACGGCGAGCTGGTGCATGACTTGCAATTGCACATACTCGGGCACGCCTTCTTTCCAGAGGCGTGCCCCGTTTATGCCGGCAGTCTTGCATTCGAGGATTTGCACCTCTGGGGCGCCGATCACCTCGCGGTCGATATTGGCGAGCATCCAGGGCAGCGCCGGATCGGGATGCTGTAGCACCGCGTTGATCCGCCGAACCTTGTGCTGGCTGCGCTTGCTGTAGTGCCAGGCCACGATGGGCTCCAGCACATTGCCCCAGTACAACGGGTTTTCCTCATCCTGAGGATCGGCCTTGGGCATGCTGGCATCGCGGCCAGTCTTCTCCAGCCACAGCTCCAGCTGCGACTTGTACGGATTAAGGCCGACCGCAGCGGCGGCGTCCGAACTGCCGATGCCCTGCTTGCGGATCTGCAGCCAGTCTTCGCGGGGCAGCTCTTTGGTGCTGACCAGGCGCAGGGCAGGGCGGGCTTTGCGGGTGCTGCCATTCAATGACGTTGCTTTCATCGTATTCACCTGCAGACATAAAAACGCCCGACCAGCACAAGGCTGACCGGGCGCAAGGGTTGATGTGAGTGAGAGTTAGGCGGCGAGTTGCAGCGCGGCATCCAGGGCGCGTTGCTTGATCTGCGCCCCCTGACCAAACCAGGCCGAGTCCAGGCGGTACTCGTTACTGCGGGCACGGCGTTCGTGGTCAACATACTCGGTCACGGCATTGAGCAGGCCCCAGGCCGTGCCGCGTGCCGAGTCCAGCTGGCTGCCGCGACCACGGCCCTCGTATAACTCCTGGACTTTGCGTAGCGCGCGTTCGTTGGGCAGTACTTCCGGTAATTTGGCGGTTGGATTGGTTTCACACAGAACGTTCATGAAGAAGCCCAGGGCCTCATGCCACTGCACCTTACGATCAGCCAAAGCCCTCATGCGGTACATAAACTCGTCCCAGCCAGAGACGGCGATGCCCAGTTGCCTCTTCACCGTCTGCGGGTCAAAGCGAGTGCTGTGCGGTACCTTGATCGCCCGGCTGCTGCCGTCCAAGGCGATGGTCAGAGTATTGTTGCACACCACCCGCACCGTGGTTGGCGTTGCTGTGGTGGCCAGGGTGCCGTCACAGGAGGTGGCCAGCAGTAGGTAGCCGTTGACCTGATCGTTGCCCTTGAGGGTTGCATCTTGCCCGGTACGCGCCAGTGCCCAGAATTTGCGCCCGCCCTTGAGCACGCCGGCCGTTTCCAACTCGTAGCCAGAGATTTCGGTGAGATCGCGGTAGAACTCCAGCACCTCGCGCGGCTGCACGGTGTGATAGCGTTGCGAGACCACCGACAGAGGGGCCTTGGTGTCGGAACGGAAGAGCACCTTCTGCTCAGGGAAGGAGTGGATAGCGCCCAGGTGGCCGACCGCGTCCGACTTGAAGTGCACTGGGCTTTCCAAAATCTTCCAGTCCATGCCAGCTTCACGTTGCCAGACTTCGATAGCTTGTTTGCGGGGCAGGTTGTTGCCCAGGCCATGCCAAGGGGTGGCTCCGGCGTAGGCCATGGTTTCGATGAGATGTGCCATTGGAGTGATTCCTTGCGAATGAATGGGAAAGGGCGTCGTTTCAGCAAACGACGTCTGATCACAACGGCTTAACGATTGACGCTGAAGCTGTAACCACACTCCAGGCATTCGTAATTAGCCAGCACCTTGTCATCAATCTGCTCACCCAGCGTGGCTCCGGCTATCCCGCCCGCTACCCCGCCAAAC
>NZ_MBPN01000137.1 GCF_001695625.1 Pseudomonas defluvii | reverse complement strand
TGCCAGCGAAGACCGACACGCATAAAAAAACGCCGACCCAGGCATCTGCGTCGGCGTTTCAGGTTAGCGGGAGGTCGTGTGAGCAGGCTTGCCTGCGATGGCTTCGGCGCAGTGCCAGTGAGTGCGCGGCGCCTGCATCGTTGGCAAGCCAACTCCTACAGCGATCCGCGCAGACCACCGTATTTTCTGTGGGAGCGGGCTTGCCCGCGATGCAAGCACCGCGCAAGAGCAATGCGCCCGGCAGGCGCTGGGCGTATCAGAACGCTGGCAGTACCGCACCCTGGTATTTCTTCTCGATGAACGCTTTCACTTCAGGGCTGGTCAGGGCTTTGGCCAGCTTCTGGATAGCGGCGCTGTCCTTGTTGTCTGGACGGGCGACCAGGAAGTTCACGTAAGGCGAGTCGCTGCCTTCGATGACCAGCGCATCTTTGGCCGGGTTCAGACCGGCTTCCAGCGCATAGTTGGTGTTGATCATGTCCAGATCGACCTGGTCCAGCACACGCGGCAGCATGGCCGATTCAAGCTCGCGGAACTTGAGTTTCTTCGGGTTCTCGGCGATGTCTTTCGGCGTAGCCAGGGCATTCTTCGGATCTTTCAGGGTGATCAGACCCGCCTTCTGCAACAGCAGCAGGGCACGACCGCTGTTGCTACCCTCGTTCGGGATCGCAACGGTTGCACCGTCCTTGAGCTCGGAGAGGCTCTTGACCTTCTTCGAGTAGCCACCGAACGGTTCGACGTGAACGCCGATCACCGTTTCCAGGTGAGTCCCTTTACCTTCGTTGAAGTTCTTCAGGTACGGCAGGGTCTGGAAGTAGTTGGCATCCAGGCGCTTCTGGTCGACCTGAACGTTAGGCTGCACATAGTCGGTGAACACCTTGATCTCCAGGTCCACACCTTCCTTGGCCAGCGTTGGCTTGATCAGCTCAAGGATCTCGGCGTGGGGTACCGGGGTAGCCGCAACGACCAGTTTTTCAGCCGCTTGGGCAAAGCCGGCTACCGACAGCGCCGTCGCCAGAGCAGTGAACAGCAGAACCTTTTTCATGCACAGTCCTTATTCGAATCATGGCCATCAGACGACGGCAAAAAGAAGATGCCCGTCATTGAAGACTGGCGTGAGGTGGACAATACCGAGATTTTTTATTCCAGAACAATACCTTTTATTTAGAGGCTTATTCCATTTCGAGAATCTGCCCTTCAACCCTGCGCCCGAGTATCCGCAACGATGAACGCCGGCAAGCTCAGGTGCTCTGGCAGGATCTCGTCACCGGTGCTGACCAGCAAGGCAAAGTGGATAACGTTCTCCAGCTCACGGGTATTGCCGGGCCAGCAATGCGCCTCCAGTACGCGCTGTGCCGCCTCACTGATCAGCGGAACCGGCACGTTCAGCCGCTGGCTGTAGATACCGACGAAGTACTCGGCCAACGGCAAGATGTCTCCGACCCGCTCGCGCAAGGCCGGCAGGGTCAAATGCCCCTCATGCAGGTAGTGGTAGAGCCGCTCATGGAACTTTCCCGCACGCACCGCCAATGCCAGGTCGATGCTTGAGGCCGCCACCAGACGCACGTCCACCGGGTTCGGTTGCTGCGCGCCAACGCGGGTGACTTCTCGCGTCTCCAGCGCGGCCAGTAACTTGACCTGAATCGGCAACGGTAAATCGGCGATCTCATCCAGGTACAAGGTGCCGCCATTGGCCGAGCCGAACCAACCGGCCCGGCTACTGGCGGTCCCACTATGGGCGCCCGCACTGTAGCCAAACAATTCAGCATCGGCGTAGGTCGGGCTGATGGCTGCGCAGTTCACCGAAACGAACAACCCGCTGCGATCACTGGCCCGGTGGATCTGCCGCGCCAACAACTCCTTGCCGGTACCGGTTTCGCCGCGAATCAATACCGGCAGGCCCAGCGGTGCAAGCTGCTCCAGCTCCTCACGCAACTGCCGTGAGCGAGGGTCAACGAACACCAGCGCCTTGGCGCGAATACTGAGCGGGCTCTTGTCCAGTTCAGGAAAGGTCAGCAACGGCTGGCCGTGGGTGTCATGAATGGGCATGGCAAACTCCCGCCCGGCCACCAGGCGACCAGGCGTTTCAGATAGAAGTGGTTAACGCCTTGGGATCAGGCGCGGCGCAAGGCGTCTTGTTCCAACCGGCTCTGCAGGCGATACAGGTAAGCAAACCCTTGTTCCCAGCGACGATGCCCGGACTTCACGTTGATGTGACCGGCGCCGGAGAGAATCCCCGCTTCAGCCCCCCAGGCCCGGGCCAGTTGCATCACCCGTGGAGCGCTGGCCGCCGGGTCGTTGTCGGAGCCGACCACCTGGCAAGGGAATGGCAATACCTGTTGCGTGATCGGTGCGAAGTTGCGCAAGGCCGGCGCACAGGTAGGGCGCTCGACATCCGCCGGCGCCACCAGCAGGGCACCACGCACCCGGCGCAACAGGTTGGCACTGGCCTGCGCCGCCCAATGGGCGACAGTGATGCAGCCCAGGCTGTGGGCAATCAGAATGACCGGCGCTGCATCGGCCGCGATAGCCTGCTCCAGCGCTGCCACCCAGTCTTCACGCCGTGGCGTCAACCAGTCAGCCTGTTCGACCCGGGCACTATTGGGCAGGCTTTGTTGCCAGTAACTCTGCCAGTGATCCTCTGGCGAACCCTGCCAACCCGGCACTATCAGGTAACGAATCGACGTGTTGGACATGGGACGCCTCCTGCAGGCTTGCGTGCTTGAGGACCAGTATAGGGCGAGGGTTATATTCGTAAAGGAATAAGAAGCTATTTGGTAATAACCAAAACCAATAGTTCGCGTGACAATCTGGGCGCTCGGTGAGCACTGGAGCGCAATAAAAAAGGGGCCGCACCCTGCCAAGGAACGGCCCCTGAAACGCTCGCGTACGGTTAGATGTTCGCGACTTTCTGCCAAACCTTCGGCTTGAAGAACAAGGTCTCGCCACGCACCAGCCCGGTCAGGCTGTCGTGATCCTTGACCACTTCGGCTTCAATCAACTCGCTCTGCCCCTCGACCTTGAGGGTGACCCGGGTCGTCGCACCCAAGGGGCGGATGTCCCGCACTTCAGCGACGTGGTGGCCTTCCATCTCATGGCGCGACAACGACACTTCGTGCGGCCGGAACAGCACGTGATGACCTTCGCTCAGGTGCAACCGGTTGGAATCGCCCAGGAAGTGATAAACAAAGTCGCTGGCAGGGTGCTCATAGACATCCCCCGGCGAGCCGATCTGCTCGATCACGCCCTTATTCATCACCACGATACGGTCCGCGACTTCCATGGCCTCTTCCTGGTCGTGGGTCACGAACACCGAGGTCAGGTTGATGTCTTCGTGCAGCCGCGCCAGCCAGCGGCGCAGCTCCTTGCGCACCTTGGCATCCAGGGCGCCGAAGGGCTCGTCGAGCAGCAATACCTTGGGCTCTACTGCCAGGGCGCGAGCCAGGGCAATACGTTGGCGCTGGCCACCGGACAATTGCTCGGGGTAGCGGTCTGCAAGCCAGTCGAGTTGAACCATGTTCAACAGTTCGTGAACTTTCTCGGCGATCTTGCTCTCGCTCGGGCGCTCGGCCTTGGGCTTCATGCGCAGGCCGAAGGCGACGTTGTCGAACACGCTCATGTGGCGGAACAGCGCATAGTGCTGGAACACGAAGCCGACGTTACGGTCGCGCACGTCGTGGCCGGAGACGTCCTCGCCATGGAAAACGATGCTGCCCTGATCCGGGGTTTCCAGCCCGGCGATAATGCGCAGCAGCGTGGTCTTGCCGCAGCCGGAGGGGCCAAGCAATGCCACCAGCTCGCCGCTGTGGATATCCAGGTTGATGCTGTCCAGGGCCTGGAAAGCGTTGAAGCGCTTGCTGACGTTACGAACTTCGATCGACATGAATTATTCCTCCGCTGCGTTGTGGCGCAGACGGTTAATGCGGGACTCGCTCCACTGCTTGAGCAGCAGGATGAAGAGCGCCAGGATCAGCAACAGGCTGGCCACGCTGAAGGCCGCGACATGGTTGTACTCGTTGTAGAGGATCTCGACATGCAGCGGCAGGGTGTTGGTCACCCCACGAATGTGCCCCGAGACCACCGACACCGCACCGAACTCGCCCATGGCTCGCGCAGTACACAGCACCACACCGTAAATCAGGCCCCACTTGATGTTCGGCAAGGTCACATGCCAGAACATCTGCCAGCCGTTGGCGCCCAACAGGCGCGCCGCTTCTTCTTCCTGGGTGCCCTGCTCCTGCATCAGTGGGATCAGCTCACGGGCCACGAAGGGGACGGTGACGAAGATGGTCGCCAGGACAATCCCCGGCAACGCAAAGACGATCTGAATATCGTGCTCCTGCAGCCACGGCCCGAACAGGCCCTGGGCACCGAACATCAACACGTAGACCAGGCCGGCGATGACCGGTGACACCGAGAACGGCAGGTCGATCAGCGTCACCAGGATGCTCTTGCCACGGAAGTTGTACTTACTGACGCACCAGGCCGCGCTGACACCAAACACCAGGTTCAGCGGCACCGAGATGGCCACGGCAATCAGGGTCAGTTTCAATGCCGAGAGGGCATCGGGCTCAAAGATCGCACTGAAAAACGTACCCAGGCCCATTTTCAGGCCTTGGGACACCACGATGAACAATGGCAACAACAGGAACACGGCAAAGATCAGCCAGCCAAGACCGATTAGCACCCGTCGTGACACTGCGCTGCCACGGCGAGCGGCATTGGCCGAAGCGGCTGCGCCAAGGGAAGACGTAGACATGGACAAAGCCTCCTTCACGGGGTTTCGATGCGCCGCTGCAACAAGTTGATCAGCAGCAGCAGAATGAAGGAAACCACCAGCATCAACACGCCGATAGCGGTAGCACCGGTGTAGTCGTACTGGTCCAGTTTGACCATGATCAACAACGGCAGGATCTCGGTTTTCATCGGCATGTTGCCGGCGATGAAAATCACCGATCCGTATTCACCGACGCCTCGGGCAAAAGCCAGGGCAAAGCCGGTCAGCCAAGCGGGCAGCAGCGCGGGCGCCAATACATAACGGAACACCTGCAAGGGTTTGGCGCCAAGGCAGGCCGCGGCCTCTTCGACTTCCCGCGGGATGTCGGCCAGCACCGGCTGCACCGTACGCACCACGAATGGCAAGGTGACGAAGGTCAGTGCCAGGGTGATACCCAACGGCGTGTAGGCGATCTTGAAGCCCAGGTCAGTGGCGAACTGACCGACCAACCCGGTCGGCGCATACAGCGCGGTCAAGGCAATACCGGCGACGGCAGTTGGCAGGGCAAACGGCAAGTCGATCATTGCATCAATGATCTTGCGCCCCGGAAAGGTGTAGCGCACCAGCACCCAGGCCAGCAGCGTACCGATCAGGCCGTTGATTACGGCAGCGTACAATGCAGTGCCAAAACTGAGCTTGAGCGCCGCCAGCACGCGCGGAGCACTGACGATGGCCCAGAACTGCTCCCACGTAAGCTGGGAGGCATGGACGAACATCGCCCCCAGCGGTATGAGCACAATCAGGCTGAGGTACACCAAGGTGTAGCCCAGCGTCAGCCCGAAGCCGGGTATGACGGGGGAGATACGACGTGACATAAAGGTCCTTGGTTGAACGCAGTAAGCCCGGAACGAATCCCGGGCCCATGCTGGCTACTGAACGGCTTTCATCCTGGCGGTGACAATTCACTGCGCCGTGTAGATCTGATCGAACACCCCGCCATCGTTGAAGAACTTGGGCTGCGCAGTTTTCCAGCCACCGAAATCTTTGTCGATAGTTACCAGGTCCAATTTCGGGAACTGCTTGGCATACTCGGCCGCCACTTTCACATCACGCGGACGATAGAAGTTCTCTGCGGCGATCTTCTGCCCGGCCGGGCTGTACAGGTACTTGAGATACTCCTGGGCAATGGCCTCGTTGCCTTTTTTCTCGGCATTCTTGTCGACCACGGCAACTGGCGGCTCAGCCAGGATCGACAGGGACGGTACGACAATCTCGAACTTGTCGCTGCCGCCGTCTTCCTTCAATGCCAGAAACGCCTCGTTCTCCCAGGCCAGCAGCACGTCACCCTGGCCATTGTTGACGAAGGTAATGGTCGAGCCGCGGGCACCGGTGTCCAGCACAGGCACACGCTTGAACAGTTCCTTCACATACTCCTGCGCCTTGGCTTCACTGCCGCCGGCTTTCAGGCCGTAGGCCCAGGCAGCAAGAAAGTTCCAACGTGCGCCCCCGGAGGTTTTCGGGTTCGGGGTAATCACCGACACGTCTTTCTTGATCAGGTCGCCCCAGTCCTTGATGCCTTTGGGGTTGCCCTTGCGTACCAGGAAAACGATGGTCGAGGTGTAAGGGGTACTGGCGTCCGGCAGGCGGGTCTGCCAGTTCTCCGGCAAGCCTTTGCCGAGCTTGGCGACTTCATCGATGTCGCCCGCCAGGGCCAGGGTGACCACGTCGGCGCGCAGGCCGTCGATGACCGCGCGAGCCTGTTTGCCCGAACCGCCGTGGGACTGCTGGATCTGCACCTTGTCGTCCGGGTGAGCCTGCTGCCAGTGCTTGATGAACTCGGCGTTGTACTGCTGGTACAGCTCACGGGTCGGATCGTAGGACACGTTCAGCAGCTCGTAGTCCTTGGCGATGGCGGAACCGGCAAAAACGGCACTGGCGAGAGCCGCCAGAGCATAACGGCGAATGGACATGGTGAAGCTCCTGACGTTGGCTTTTCTTCTAATGTGTAGGCAGGTTGCTACGAGGCTTCAGCTCGCCTTGTTGCTGGCGTTCTGCAACCGGAATTTTTCCTTGCGTTCGATCTGGACGACTTGGGCGTTATGAACAGTGATCTCCACGGCACCGAATCGCAGATCGCGCAGAGCGCTCTGGATCTCCCGCAGAATGGTGGCTTCGTCCTGTCCATCAACGCTACGCAACGATGCGCTCATAACCCGTACTCCTGTGGCTAAAGGGTGCCGTGCAGTAGCAGGGGATGTAAGCGACTGCGCTGGCTTGAGGGCAATCTTAGAGAGGGCTGAATATTCTTAAAAATACTATTTGAGAATTTTTATATAACTTTTAGTGCTTACCGCCAGCACGGCTGGCTCCTACGGGTGCTGCAACGCATGCAGGAGCCGGCCTTGCCGGCGATGCACAGGGTTTACCAACGCACTTGCTGCGCCGGAACCGGACGGCCATACCAATAGCCCTGCCCCAGGTCGCACTGCTGCTCCAGCAGACATTGCGACTGCTCGGCATGCTCGATGCCTTCGGCCTGGATCTGCATACCCATGCTTCGAGCCAATGCAATGATTACCCGGACAATCGCCATGTCGTCTTCATCACTCGGCAAACCGGCCACAAAGCCCTGGTCGATCTTCAGCTTCTGCACCGGCAGGCGCTTGAGGCGCAGCAGCGAGGAATAGCCCGTACCAAAGTCATCGATGGCCAGGCGCAAGCCAAGCTCACGCAAGCGATGCAGTTGCTCAAGCGCCACCTCAGGGTCTTCCATGACTGCACTTTCGGTCACTTCAAGCTCCAGAAAGGCGGGCGCCAGTTGGGTTTCATGCAGTATCTGAGCAACAAGCTGGTACAAGTCTCGGTGCACGAACAAACGGCTGGAAACGTTTACCGCAATAAAGTCCAGGGGCTTGCCCTCGCGCTGCCATTGGACCATCTGCAGGCAAGCCTGGCGCATGACCCAGGTGTCGATATCGGAGATCAAACCCGTGCGCTCGGCAATCGGGATGAACTCTCCCGGCGGCACCAGGCCGCGTTGCGGATGCTGCCAGCGTACCAACGCCTCGACACCGATCATCCGCCCACTGCTCAGGTCGTGCACCGGTTGGTAGTACACCCGCAGCTCTTCCTGATCCAGCGCACGGCGCAATTCGGCGGCAATTTCCACCCGCTGCTGAGCGTGGGCAGTCAGCTCTTCGGTGTACAGCGCATAACCTGCACGACCATTACCCTTGGCCTTGAACAACGCCGAGTCGGCATTGCGCAACAGTTGCTCAGCGCTCAGTGCATCACTGGGGAACAGGCTGATACCGATACTGACACTGGTGAACAGACGATGGTTATCCAGCTCAATGGGGGCCTTCATGCTGTCGATGATGTTCTGCGCCATCACCGCCGCCTGGCCAAGCTGCGAGCAATTCTCCAGCAATACCGCAAACTCATCGCCCCCCAGGCGCGCCAGTGTCACCCCTTCGCCGATCGCGCCCTTGAGGCGTTCGCCAACAGACTTGAGCAACTGGTCACCAATGTTGTGCCCCAGGCTGTCGTTGATACTCTGGAAGTGATCGAGGTCGAGCAGCAACAGGGCGCATCCGCGCTTGTTGGTTTGCGCCGCTGCCAGCGCCTGGGCGGTACGGTCATTGAACAGCAGGCGATTGGGCAGGCTGGTCAGCGGGTCGTGATGCGCCAGGTAGGCCAGCTCGCGCTCCGTGTGCTTGATTGCGCTAATATCGCTGAAAACAGCGACATAGTGGCTCACAAAACCGCTATCGTCGAGAATCGCACAGATGGTTTGCCACTGCGGGTAGACCTCGCCGCTTTTACGCCGGTTCCAGATTTCACCGCTCCACTCGCCCTTTTGCGCGAGGGCCGCGAACATCTCCTGGTAGAACTGCGAACCATGCCGACCCGACTTGAACTTGTTCGGCCGGTGACCGATCACTTCCTCTTTCTGGTAGCCGGTAATTCGCATGAACGCCCGGTTTACATGCACGATCAAGCCCTGGCGGTTGGTCACCAGCACCCCCTCAAGGGTGCTGTCGAAGACGGCCGCAGCCATTCGCAGGCGCTCCCGGTCTTCGCGGCGCAAACGGGCACCGACGCCGATAAATTTCAACAGGCGCACACGCGAATAGAAGATCAACAGGGTGGTGCAGAGCACCCACACGAAAGCATTGACCATCTGCCAGCGCAACAGCTGGGCAGGATCATCGAAAAGACGGCTTAGTATTTGGTCAGACAGCCCGAGCCACAGGACTGATAACACCAGATAGAGCGCAGCCATGCGCAGTGCATCTCGTGCAGAAACAGACATAATGTGCCAAGTAAACCCACACAATTTGGAAAGGCATTATAGTGGCAGAAATTCCCAGTGAACTCCTATCTAAAAGCACAACTGGTTTTATTTGACTCGCCAGGGATAATGTTCCTTGCTTTTTTTGCTCTACGAGGGCCAACCCGGCTATGTGGTACAACGGTTTACTCGATTTATCCGCCTGGCAACTGCTGGCAGTCACGCTGCTGATGACCCACGTGACCATTGTCAGCGTCACGGTTTATCTGCACCGCTATTCCGCTCACCGCGCGCTGGAACTCAACGCCGGGCTCAAGCATTTCTTCCGTTTCTGGCTGTGGCTGACCACCGCACAGAACACCCGTGAGTGGACCGCCGTCCACCGCAAGCACCACGCCAAGTGCGAAACCGTCGACGACCCGCACAGCCCGGTCGTAAAGGGCCTGTCCACGGTGATGCGCAAAGGGGCCGAACTCTACCGGGAAGAGGCACGCAATCCGGAAACCCTGCGTATCTATGGCAAGAACTGCCCAGAGGACTGGATCGAGCGCAACCTCTACTCGCGCTACAAGCTGGGCGGCATCGCCCTGATGGCAATCATCGACCTGCTGCTGTTCGGCACCATCGGCATCACCATCTGGGCCGTGCAGATGATGTGGATTCCGTTCTGGGCCGCCGGCGTGGTCAACGGCCTTGGCCATGCCGTCGGCTACCGCAACTTCGAGTGCCGCGACGCCGCGACCAACCTGGTGCCGTGGGGCATCATCATTGGTGGCGAAGAACTGCACAACAACCACCACACCTACCCGAATTCGGCCAAGCTCTCGGTCAAGAGCTGGGAGTTCGACATGGGTTGGGCCTGGATCAAGCTGTTCAGCCTGCTGGGGCTGGCCAAGGTGCAACGTGTCGCGCCCATCGCCCACCGGGTTGCAGGCAAGGGCCAACTGGACATGGACACCGCCATGGCCATCCTCAACAACCGTTTCCAGATCATGGCGCAGTACCGCAAGCTGGTAATTGGTCCGTTGGTCAAACAGGAGCTGGCACGGGTCGACGGCTCGGTGCGTCATCAGTTCCGCCGCGCCAAGCGCTTGCTGTCTCGTGAAACCAGCCTGCTGGAAGACCGCCATCACCTGCACATCCAGAGCATGCTCGAGCACAGCCAGACACTGCGCACCATCTATGAAAAGCGTCTGGCACTGCAACAGATCTGGGCTCGCACCAGCGCCAACGGCCATGACATGCTGGCCGCAATAAAGGACTGGGTACACGAAGCCGAGGCCAGCGGCATCCAGTCGCTACGCGAATTCGCTGCCCAACTGAAAACCTACTCGCTACGCCCCGCCCTGGCCTGATGCCGTTGATCGGCGCGCCCTTCCCAAGGGCGCGCCGACCGGAACTTCAGCACACTTTCCAGCTCTTACAAGCATATCGTCCGCGTGG
>NZ_MBPN01000136.1 GCF_001695625.1 Pseudomonas defluvii | reverse complement strand
GGCGCCGTGCTTTTCTGCGCCAGAGGGATCAACTGACGGAACGCCGATGGCGTCTGGTTCAGCACCGTCACGCCCTCTTCGCTCAGGAGCTTGAGGAAGTCTTCCGGTGAACGGCTGGTGAAATACGGCACGATCACCAAAGCACCGCCGTGCACCAGGGCGCCAAAAATCTCCCACACCGAGAAATCGAAGGCGTAGGAATGGAACAGGGTCCAGATGTCGTCGTGCTTGAAACCGAAATCGCCCTGGGTGGCCTGGAACAACCGCTCGACGTTGCGCTGGGTTAGCTGCGCGCCTTTCGGCTGGCCGGTCGAGCCCGAGGTGTAGATCACATAGGCCAGTTGTTCCGGGTCGATAGTCACCTGTGGTGCGCTGCATGGCTCTGCAGAAAGGTCCAGGGTGTCCAGCGCCAATACCTGTACCGGCAACTGCAAGTCCAGGCTGGACAGGCTGATGACCTGGTGCAGGCCGGAATCCTCGACCATGTAGGCCAGCCGCTCCGCCGGGTAGTCCGGATCCAGCGGCACATAGGCACCGCCGGCCTTGAGCACGGCCAACAGGGCGACGATCAGTTCAGGCGACCGTGGCAGGGCCACGCCGACCAGTACATCGCTGCCCACACCGAGGCTCACCAAGCGATGGGCCAGTTGATTGGCACGCTGTTCCAGCTCGGCGTAGCAGAGGCTGACGCCCTGATGACGGATCGCCACGGCGTCAGGGCGCAACGCCGCCTGCGCGGCAATACGGGTCGAGATCGGCACGAACGCCGGGAAGTGTTGCTGCACCGCGCTCCAGTGCACCAGTTGTTGACGCGCGGTGACATCATTCAGCTCCAGCCGCCCAAGCGGTTGCGCAGCATCACGGGCCATACCGAGCATCAAGCAGCACAGTTGTGCCATCAGCTGCTGCACGGTTGCGTCATCGAATGCTGCACGGTCATGGCTACAGGAAAACGCCAACGCTTCACCCAGGTTAACGGTCAGGGCCAATGGGTAGTTGGTCATCTCCAATTGATCGACAGGGCCGAACTGCAGGGCCTGGTCCTGATGCTGGCGCAACGCCTGATCCACCGGGTAGTTTTCGAACACCACCAGCGTATCGAACTGCGCTTGCCCGCCTTGCCCGGCCCAGCCCTGTATCACGTACAGCGGCGTGTGTTCATGCTCGCGCATGGCCAGGTTGTCGGTTTGCAGGGCGCGCAAGTAGTCGCCCACCGCCTGTTCGGCGAGCGGCTGCTGAATAACCGGCAATGTGTTGATGAACAGGCCCAGCCAGGACTCGACCCCTTCCAGCTGCGTGGGGCGACCCGCTACGGTGACGCCGGCGCACACATGCTCAAGACCGGTGTAGCGCTGCAGCAAAAGCAACCATGCGCCCTGTACCAAGGTGTTGAGCGTGATCCGCTGACGCTGTGCAAATTCGCGCAGACGATGTGTTTCGTCTTTGGTCAGCACCCGTGCGCATGCGCCATAACCGCTTTCCTGGCTCTGGGAGACAGCACTGGCCAACAGGCACGGTTCGTCCAGTGGCGCCAGACGAGCACGCCAAAAGTGCTCGCTGGCCTCAACATTCTGCTCTTGGAGCCAGTCGATGTAGTCACGGAAACCGCCTTTGACCGGTTTCAGTGCCAAGGGATCAGCGTAGTGGCGAAGCACCTCGCCAATCAGTTGGGCATTGCTCCAGCCATCGAGTAACAGGTGATGGCTGGTCCAGATCAGTCGATGACGCTGGTCGCTGACGCGCACCAGGCACAAGCGCAGCAAGGGTGCGTGCTGCAAATCGAAGCCACGGGTGTGCTCTTCGCGTGCCACCTGTGCCAGGGCCTTTTCCTCAACGGCGCGTTCACGCCAGTCGAGCACCTGCATCGGCACCTGTAACTGACGATGAACCACTTGTACCGGCGAAGGCAGGTCTTGCCAGGCAAAGCCCGTGCGCAGGATCGCGTGACGCTCCAGTGCAGCCTGCCAGGCGGCGCGGAAACGCTCGACATCCAGGCCGTCGATATCAACACACAGTTGGTTGATGTAAGTACCGGCGTGCGGTGCGAACAATGAGTGGAACAACAGCCCTTGCTGCATAGGCGACAGCGGGTAGATGTCTTCAATTTCACGTGGTGGGACGGCCAGGCCATCGAGTTGCGCCTGGGTCAGTTGCGCCAGTGGAAAATCACTGGGCGTCACACCGTAGGCCATTGGGCTCATGCAGTGATCAAGCACGCGGATGAGTTCGCGCAGGTAATCGTCCAACAGCACCTGTAACCGGGCACGACTGAAACGGGCAGCGTCAAAGCGCCAACTCAAGCGCAACTCGCCGGCATACACCTGGCAGTTGATTTCCAGCGCAGCCAATGGGGGCGTACCTGCCCCCTGCTCCACCCCTGCCGATTCACTGGCGGGGTGCAGCAGGTCATCGGCGCCGAAGCTGGTGTCGAACTGCCCCAGGTAGTTGAAGGTGACCTGTGCCGCAGGCAACTCATGCAACTGCTCGGCCCTTGCCAAGTAACGCAGGGCACCATAACCAACACCTTTATGCGGCACCTGACGCAGGGTCTCTTTGCTCGCCTTCAGCGTCGTCGCCAGATCGCTGTGAGCGCCAAGGCGAACCGGGTACAGGCTGGTGAACCAACCAACGGTGCGGGTCAGGTCGAGGTCCGCGAACAACGCCTCGCGGCCATGCCCTTCCAGATCGATCAGCACGCTGGGCTGCCCGCTCCAGGCGCACAAGGTACGGGCCAGGGCCGTCAGCAGCAGTTCGTCAATGCGTGTGCGATACGCCGCGTTCGCGGTTTTCAGCAACTGGGCGGTGCGGGCCTTGTCCAGGGTCAGGGTAAGACTTTCGATACCGCCACCGGGGGCGCCATCTTCGGGGAACTGATCCACGGGCCCGGCCAACTGCTGTTGCCAGTACGCCACTTCCGTTTGCAGCACCTCGCCGTGGGCAAAGGCTTCCATGTGTTCGGCCCAGTGCTTGTAGGCGCTGGTCTTGGCTGGCAACGGTAACCCGGCGTAGGCCTGCTGCAGATCCTCCAGCAGAATGCGCCACGACACGCCATCAACCACCAGGTGATGCACCACCAGCAGCAAACGGGCCGTCCCATCGGCCAGCCGAATATGCACGGCGCGCAGCAGTGGGCCGTTTTGCAGGTTCAGGCTGGCTTGCGCTTCGTCACAATGGGCGGTGATTTCTGCGGCAGAAGACGCTTCGCGCTCCCACAGCAAGGCCTGCTCGTTCGGGGCTCGATGGTGTTGAACCCAGCGGTTCCCCTCCTGCTGCCAGCTCAGGCGCAAGGCGTCATGGTGCACCACCAAGGCCTGCAAGGCACGGTTCAATGCCTGGCTGTCCAGCGGTTGCGCAGCCTTGAGCAGTACCGACTGATTCCAGTGGTGCCGCTGAGGGATCGGCTGTTCAAAGAACCAGGCCTGAATCGGCGTCAGCGGCACTGCGCCACTGACCGGGCCCTGGTCAATGGCCAACCCACCTTCCAGCGGTTTGGCCGCACGCGCCAGGGTTTGCAGGGTCTGGTGTTGGAACAGGTCTTTGGGCGTCAGTGCCAAACCGGCCTGCCGCGCACGGCTGACCACCTGGATCGAGACAATGGAGTCGCCACCCAGTTCGAAGAAATTATCGTGCAACCCGACCTGTTCCAGCCCCAACACCTGCTGCCAGATCGCAGCCAAGGCCAACTCTTCGACAGAAGTCGGCGCTTGGAAGGCCTGGCTTTCCCACACCGGTTGCGGCAGGGCTTTGCGGTCCACCTTGCCATTGGGAGTCAACGGGAAGCGTTCCAGCATCAGGATCTTGCTCGGCACCATGTAGTCCGGCAGTTGCTGCCTCAATTCAGCGAGCAAGGTTTCAGCCAGGCTGTCATCCGCCGCAGCGACCACATAGCCCAGCAGATGCTTGCCATTGACCACTACCAACGCTTCGCGAACCGCAGCATCGGCCAGCAGGCAGGCTTCGATTTCACCCAGTTCGATGCGGTAACCACGCAACTTGATCTGCTGGTCGATACGCCCCAGGTACTCCAGTTGCCCGTCATGACGACGGCACACACGGTCACCAGTACGGTACAGACGGCCACCGGTGTTCGAGAACGGGTCGGGGATAAAACGTTCGGCGGTCAGGTCCGGGCGCTGGTAGTAACCTCGCGCGAGCCCTTCGCCCCCTATATACAACTCGCCGATCACGCCCGTCGGAACCGGGTTGAGGTCGGCATCGAGAATATGCGCCTGACGCGCCCCGACCACCTCACCCAATGGCGCATAGGCGCGCGTTGACGGCCGACCATCGGCCTGCCAGAGCATCGGCGTGATGACGCATTCGGTCGGGCCGTAGCCGTTGATCAACTGGCAACCCAGCGTCTGCTGGAGCAGGCTCAGGATTTGCGTTGGCACCGCCTCACCACCCAAGGTGCAGAGGCGAACCGCCAGCTTCCGCGGTTCACTGCGCAGGGTGTCGCCCAACTGCTGGGCATAGGACGGCGGCAGATCAAGCAGGCTGACCCGCTCGCTGTCCAGCACCTGCAACAAACGCTCGATGCCCCATACATCCTGCCCGCGCATCACCACCCGTGCCCCAGCGGCCAGCGGCAGCAACCACTGCTCGGCGGCGGCATCGAAGCCCAGCGAGGCGAACAGCAACATCGCATCATCCGGCGTCACCTGATAGATACCCTGCATCGCCGCCAAGTGACCGGCCAATGCACCATGGCTGACAGCCACGGACTTGGGCTTGCCGCTGGAACCGGAGGTATAGATCAGGTAGGCCAACTGCCCGGAATGCACCGTGACCTGGGGTTGGCTGTTGGATTCATGTTGCAGGTCCATCCGGTCCAGCACGTAGGCGCCAATACCCGTCGGCAGGCTCATCTCGGTCAGCGCTTCAGCCAGCACCCACTCAAGACCGGCTTCATGGGCCATAAGGGTCAGGCGCTCGACCGGCAATTCAGGGTCCAGCGGCAGGTAGGTAGCGCCGGCCTTGAGCACGGCCAGCATGGCGATCAACGCGCGTGGCGTGCGCTGCAGCAACACGCCCACGGGCTGCTCCGGCTGCAGCCCGTCACGGAGCAAGCGATGAGCCAACTGGTTGCTGTGCGCATCCAGTTCAGCAAAACTCATGTGCAAGCGTTTTCCGTGCTCATCCCAGACCAGCGCCACCGCATCCGGCCGCTCAACCGCGTGTTGTACGATGCGCTGATGAATGGGCAGTGCACCGCTGTAGCGGCTGGCGACTGCCGGTAGCTGACGCTCGGCGGGCAGTAGCAGGTCCAGGCCTGCCAGCGGTGCGCGAGGCTGGGCCAGCAGTTGCCCAAGCAAGCGCTCGAAGCGCTCAGCAAGACGGGCAATGCTCCGTGCTTCGAACAGTTCGACGGCGTAGGTAAAACTCAACTGCAATGAACCGTCCGCCGCCTCCAGGCTGTCCAGAATCAGTTCAAATTGCGCGTTACCCACGCGGTTAGGCAGCACTTCGGCGCTCAAGCCTGGCAACTGCCGTAAACCCTCTGCGGTTTCACGCTGATGGTTGAACATCACCTGGAACAACGGCGTACGGCTCAGGCTGCGCTCCGGTTGCAGCGCGTCCACCAGCCGCTCAAAGGGCACGTCCTGGTTCGCCTGGGCTTCAAGGCCAAGGGCATTGACCTGCTGCAGCAGTTGCGCGAAGCCCTCGCGCCCATCGACCTGAATACGCAGCACCTGGGTGTTGACGAAAAAGCCGATCAGGCCTTCGAGTTCCAACCGGTTACGGTTGGCTTGAGGAATACCGATGCGCAGGTCACGCTGGCCACTGTGCCGATACAGCAGCCAGGCATAGGACGCCAGGAGCAGCTGAAACAGCGATGCCCCGTGCTGCCCGGCCAATGCGCGCAAGCGTGTGCCGAAGGCGGGTGGCAAGGTCAGTACATGCTTGGCACCGCGCAGACTCGGCATTGCCGGGCGCGGATGGTCCAGCAGCAACTCCAGCAACGGCTGCTCGCCGCCCAGCCTGTCACACCAGTACGCCAGTTGTTCGGCGACCTGTGGGCCGTCCAGCCGCTGCTGTTGCCACAGCGCGTAGTCGGCATACTGCAGAGAAAGCGCAGGCAAACGGGCGGCGCGGTGCTCCTTGGCGGCGCGATACAGTTCGGCAAACTCGTCGATCACAATGCCCATCGAGGCACCGTCGGTGATGATGTGATGCAGGGTCACCAGCAACACCCAGCGGTCGTCCGCACGTTCCAGCAGGGTAACGCGCAACAATGGCCCATTGCCCAGATCAAACGGGCGCAAGGCTTCACGCCGGGCTTCTTCGAGCACGGCGGTGAACGACTGCCCATGCATCGGTACACGGGTGATGGAAATAGGTCGAGGCTCATCAATCAGCTGCTGCGGTTGGCCAGCGGCGTCGAGCGCAAAGCGTGTGCGCAGGCTTTCATGACGCGCCACCAGCGCGTCGAACGCCTGCTGCAGCGCCTGATGATCAAGCGTGCCCTGCAGTTGCAGCGCAGCCGGAATGTTGTAGGCCGCGCTATCAGGCTCCATCTGCACGAGGAACCACAGGCGTTGCTGTGCGGCCGATAACGGCAACACCGATGGCCGAGGTGCAACCCTTAACGGTGCCTGCGCCGCAACCTGTTCAGGCAACTGTGCGACAGCGCTGGCAAAGCCGGAAAGGTCAGCGGCTTCAAACAGGCAGCGCAACGGCACTTCACGCTTGAGTTGTCGACGAATGCGGCTGATCACCTGGGTTGCCAACAGCGAATGGCCACCCAGCTCAAAGAAATTGTCGTCCAGCCCTACCCGTTCAACACCCAGCACCTGCGCCCAGATCCCGGCCAGGCTGATCGCAGGCTCGCTGTCGGCGGCTCGCCATGCGCGGGCCTGCCACACCGGCTCAGGCAAGGCCAGCCGGTCGATCTTGCCATTGGGTGTCAGCGGCAGTTGCTCCAGCACCACGATCTGCACGGGCACCATGTACTCGGGCAGGCTGCGACGCAGTTCGGCTTTAAGGGTTTCGGCCAGCGTTTCCCCCGCTGAGGCCGCGACATAACCGACCAGGCGCGTGCCAGCGGCGGCTTCTCGGGCCAGCACCACGGCAGCACGCACCTCGGCGTTGGCCAGCAGTTGCGCTTCGATTTCACCCAATTCAATGCGGAAGCCGCGAACCTTGACCTGATGGTCGATACGTCCGAGGTACTCCAGGGCGCCATCGCGCCGCCAGCGCACCAGATCGCCTGTGCGGTACAAACGCGCACCCGGCTCACCGAACGGGTCCGGCACAAAGCGCTCGGCGGTCAGGTCCGGGCGTTGATGGTAACCACGGGCCAGGCCTGTGCCACCAATGTACAACTCACCGGTGATGCCGACTGCAACCGGCTCAAGACGCGCATCGAGTACATAGGTCGAGGTCGCGGCGATGGGACGGCCAATGGGTTGGTTCGCCGGGCTGACGGCGCGCATGGCTTGCGCGGTGGACCAGATGGTGGTCTCGGTGGGACCGTATAGGTTCCATAGCCGGGCACCGTTACTGCCCAGCGCTTCGGCCAGATCGCGCGGCAAGGCCTCTCCCCCGCAGATCAGGGTGTGCCGCGATGACGGCTGCCACCCGCTCTCCAGCAGGATGCGCCATGTCGCCGGGGTTGCCTGCATGACGTCGGCCTTTTCCAGCGCGGCTTGCAGCGCCAGGCCATCGCGGGCCTGTTCGGCACTGGCCAACAGCACGCATGCGCCACGCGTCAGCGGCAGGTACAGCTCCAACGCGGCGATATCGAACGACAGCGAGGTCACCGCCAGCCAGGACTGACCGGCAGCGATGCCCGGTGCCTCGGCCATCGATTGCAGGAAGTTGCTCAATGCGCCATGACGGACCATCACCCCCTTGGGTTTGCCGGTGGAGCCCGAGGTGTAGATGACGTACGCCAACTGCTCCTCAGCCACGGCAATGTTCGGGGCCGTGCTCAGCTCTGCGCCGAGGTCCAGTGTGTCCAGATGCAGGGCCTGGATCCCTTGCGCCACGTTCAGACGATCTGCGACCACGGTGCTGGTCAATAGCAGCTCCAGGCCCGAATCTTCGATCATGTAGGCCAGGCGCCCCGCCGGGAACTCCGGGTCCAGCGGCACATAGGCCGCACCGGCCTTGAGCACGGCGAGTAACGCCACTAGCAGATGGGGTGAGCGCTCCAGCGAGACCCCCACCCGCGCATCGGGGCCAACGCCCAGTGCCAGCAGCCGATGCGCCAGACGATTGGCCCGTTGCTCCAGCTCGACAAAGCTCAGGGTTGTGCCCTCGGCAACCAGCGCAGGTGCATCCCCCTGGCGTGCGGCGCAGGTTTCAATCAGGCGGTGCACCGCTGTCAGTTCCGGGAAGCTGCGGGTGTTGTTGGCCAGGGCCACGATGCTGCGACGCTCGTCCTCGTCGAGCAATGGCACTGCGTCCAGTGCACAATCCGGGGTCTGGGGCAGCACCTGCAACAGGCGCAGGAAGTGTCGCGCGAGCTGTTCAATACTGGCCGCGTCAAACAGGTCAGTGGCGTAGCCGAAGGTCAGCCGCAAGACGCCAGCGCTGTCCTCCTCGCTGTTCAGGTTGAGGTCGAACTGCGCGTTACGGCTTTCACGCTCGAACGGCTCGACACGCAGCCCCGGTAACCGAGCCAGGGCATCAAGGTCACGACGCTGATGGTTGAACATCACCTGGAACAGCGGGTTGTGGCTCAAGCTGCGCTCAGGTTGCAACGCTTCGACCAGTTGCTCAAACGGCAGGTCTTGATGTGCCTGTGCCCCGAGGGCCGCTTGCTTGACCTGTTCAAGCAAGTGGGCGAAGCCCTGTTCACCGTGCACTTCACTGCGCAACACCTGGGTGTTGACGAAGAAACCGATCAGCCCTTCACACTCCAGGCGCTGACGGTTGGCGATAGGCACGCCAATACGCAGGTCACGCTGACCACTGTAGCGATACAACAGGACCTGAAACGCCCCGAGCAGCACCTGAAACAGCGTACAGCCGTGACGCTGGGCAAACTGACGCAGCTCATCGCTGAGCGCCGCCGGTACGACCAGCGCATGTTTGCTGCCACGGTAATCGCGCACTGCCGGGCGTGGGTGGTCGGCGGGCAGTTCGAGCATCGGCTGACGCTCACCCAGTTGTTGCCGCCAGTAGGCCAGTTGGCGATCCTGCTCCCCCGCTTCCAGCCAACTGCGCTGCCACAACGCGTAGTCACGGTACTGGATCGTCAAGGCCGGGAGCTCAGGCTCGCTGCCGGCGCTGAACGCCGCATAGGCCTTGGCGAACTCGTCGATCAGTACCTTCATTGACCAGCCATCGGCGATGATGTGGTGCAGGGTTACCAACAGCACATGCTCGTCATCGGCCAGACGCAGCAGGCCAACCCGCAGCAACGCGTCGTGTTGAAGGTCGAACGGCGTCAGGGCCTCGAGCGTGGCCGCGTCTCGCGCAGCGCCTTCACGTATAGCGGCCGGCAAATCGCGCAGGTCCTGCTCGCGGATGTCCAGCGCTTGCTGGTTCAGCACGATCAACTGCGGCTGATCATCGTGACCACGCTGGATACGGCTGCGCAGTGTTTCATGACGCGCAACGATCCGCTCAAACGCACGCTGCAGGGCGGCACGGTCCAGTGTGCCGCTCAGGCGCAGCGAACCGGCGATGTTGTAGGCGCTGCTCTGCGGCATCAATTGTGCGAGGAACCACAGGCGTTGCTGCGCGTATGACAGTACCCCACTGTGGGCACCGATCCCCGCAGGGATCGGCAGCAAGTTGAGGTTAAGGTTCTGTTCCCCCAAGCGTTGGAAAAACACCCGACGTTTCTCACCGGGCAGCGCCATGAAGCGCTGTGCCAGTTCTAGCGCGACAGTCTGGTCAAGCATGTTCAGTCAATCTCCAAATCGGTGAGAAGTGCTGCCATCCGGCGTGCGGTGTCGGCGTTCAACGCCTGGCTGTGGCAGGCATCGACCTGCGCGCAGAAACGCGTCAGGGTGGTGGCTTCAAAAAGCTCGCGCAGTGCAACCTGAGTACCCAACTGCTGTTGCACACGGGAAATCACCTGGGTTGCCAGCAGCGAGTGGCCGCCCAGTTCAAAGAAGTCATCGTCCAGGCCAACCCGCTCAACGCCTAACAGCTCGGCCCACAGGCCGGCTACAGCCCGCTCGGTATCGGTCTGCGGCGCCCGGTACTCGCGGCCTGCAGCAGCGTCCGGCTCGGGTAGCGCGCGACGGTCGAGCTTGCCGTTGGCGGTCAGTGGCAACGTCGGCAACACCACGATCTGTGCCGGGACCATGTACTCCGGCAGCCGTTCATGCAGGTGGGCCTTGAGCTCGTCCTGAATCGCCGGCGCCGGGCTGGCGACATAGCCCACCAGCCGGGGGCCACCGGCCCCTTCCTTGACCAGCACCGCCGCTTCGTTGACCTGCGGATGGCTTTGCAACTGCGCTTCGATTTCACCCAGCTCGATGCGGAAACCGCGAATCTTCACCTGCTGGTCGATACGCCCCAGGTATTCCAGGCTGCCGTCGACCCGGCGCCGGGCCAGGTCGCCGCTGCGGTACAGGCGTTGGCTGGCATCGAACGGGCTAGCAATGAAGCGTTCGCTGGTCAGTTCCGGGCGGTTCAGGTAGCC
>NZ_MBPN01000135.1 GCF_001695625.1 Pseudomonas defluvii | reverse complement strand
GAGCTTACATTTTCTAAGATCCTCGACTCCTTTTCCAGCCGGTCAGATTTTTTCTACACCCTTAAATGCGAAGAGCCGGACTTACAGGAAGGACCTTGAAATATGGACAACCCCATCTTGCAGACAGTTAATTGTCTGACCCACTTATTGAACGTACAGGTACCGGTTTGCGTACAGCATTGGACAGAACCAGCGAGGTTGTGACTGAACCATGGACAGCCAGCGCATCGACTATGGACTCCAAGTCAGCGGGTTGAGAAAACGCGCAGCGAACGATGAAGCAATCCTCCCCGGTGATCCTGTCTGCTTCTAAAACTTCAGGTATGTCATTAAATAAATCCAGGTAATGCTTGATGTGCTGATGGGTTGTGCGAACGCGCAGGATTGCTTGCAGACCTAGTCCTACCTTACGCAAATTTATTCGAGCGCAATAACCTTCTATGACAGCAGCAGCTTCAAGCTTCTGGACTCGCTCGCTCATAGCTGGCTGCGAAAGCCCAATGCGTTTACCCAACGATGCCAAACTTTGCCGTGCATTTTTTTGTAGAGCCTCCAGAATCTGCAGGTCTTTGCTATCAAGCCCCATGCGCCCTCCCCGCTGAATAATCCGATGAGTCATCGGTCAAAGGTACTTCATTTCAAATGACTTGCCATCCACGGTCGATGCCTCATTCGCTACATTTTGCGGACACCACTTCCGAGAAACAAGAAATGACACCTTCAATATTGCTTCTACCAGGCATTGGCAATTCCGGACCAGGGCATTGGCAAACAATATGGGCCAACAGCGATACCTCTATGGAGTGTATCGAGGGGCAAGATTGGAAGCGCCCCGTTTGCGCAAAATGGGTCGATAATCTGGAGGCTGCTATTCGCCGAACTGGACCTAACACGGTGTTGGTAGCCCATAGTCTCGGCTGCTTGCAGGTTGCCCATTGGGCGCAGAGTAGACACACAGCGATCCGAGCCGCCTTGCTGGTTGCCGTACCTGACCCTGATCGCCCCACTTTTCCAAACAAGGCGCTGGGGTTTAGTCCGTTAGAGCTGAAGCGTTTCGCATTCCCTAGTGTTGTTGTCGCAAGTACCAACGACCCCTATGCAGATACAGACTTCAGCTTGCGATGTGCTGATGCCTGGGGCAGCCGTCTGGTGAACATCGGAGACCAAGGACATATCAGTTCGGCCAATGGGTTCGGTGATTGGCCTCAAGGTAGAGCATTGTTGAAAGAGCTTCTTGCAACCTCGATTAAGCCCTTAGACGATGTGCTTTAAAGAGCGAGGCTCAACGAACACGCATGAGCGAGTCCGCGAGCATCTTGAGATGCTGACCCGAAGCGCTTATAGACTGTCTGGCATGTACCATGTGTAAAATATGTTTTGCCAATATTCAATGGAATGATCGACTGATTACTTGTCACGTCAGGTACGTAATTGACCCTTACTAGGTCCAGGCTTTTGAGAGCTATTCGCGGCGTTGGATACAGTTGGTGACACGTATGGGAGGGCAGCACCATGGCTATTTCCTTCCTGCAGAAGGCGCTAATAACATTGCTTACTGCCTGTTCAGCTTTTCAAGCCTTGCAGATTACGAACGGTATCGTAAGGAAGCTGAAACAGATCCTGATTGCGTTGAGGCGGTCGACCAGGCGGTCGAGAAAAAATTCATCCAAAGTTATGAGCGTAGCTTCATGCGCCCTGTGCTGGAGTGAAGATCTAGCGGGGTGATTTCGGCAAAAACGCGGAGAGGGTTGGTACTTTCTTGCCGATCATGGTTACGAAACGCAATGGTCAAATCCAAAGCGCAAGCAGGTGAGTAAGTGGAGTATCATTTCCCTGCTATTGACCAAGGGATTCGTTTATTATCGCGATTAACCCTCTTGAACTACAGGTGCTATTCTGCACACGTTTGGCCTCGGAGTCCTTTTCGAGGCGGTTCCAGGTTTTCATATGGCACTAGGTCACTCGCCAATTGGCCCGGTATAAAGCGCAAGGCATATTTACTGGTGACATCCAGCTTTTGATGCTACTCATCCACGATACAAACAGGATAAATTGCGTCTTCCTTCGAATGGCCATAGATGCCCAAGCATGGTGACCCGTAGGCGGTAGAGATCGTTATTCCACTGATGCTTGTAGGTCGCCCCCCAAGACGTAACCTTCGAAATCTTCTATGGATAGGGCTTCGAATAGCACCCGTTCCAGGATGGCAAAAAAACATTTGATATGGGCCTGTTTCAGTGCTTGAGGCCGAGTAACCAGGTAGACCTCCATATCTGGAAGGTGGAGATCCGGGAACACCTCAATCAGATCGTTCGCCAGTATACGGGGCAGTACGGCAACCCCCATACCTCGCCTAACCGATTCGAGCTGCACGGCGAACGAGTTCACGCTGATCTGCGAGCGGTCCAGACCACCTGCCTTTGCCGCACGCATTTGCGGCAACATGTCCAGCGGGGGAAGCAAGGCAATATTGACCGCAGTGCTGGGGGTCACCCCCGGAAATCGCTTCAGATAACCTGCATCAGCAAAGATACCGTAGGCGAGCCGGCCTATTGGTCGATAAATCAGCGACGGTTCACCCAGATGGGCTGTACGTACAGCAATGTCTGCCACACCGCGGACGATCTTGTGAAAGTCGGCTGTTACCATCAGCTCCACCGAGCAACGCGGGTGCAAAGAAGTGAAGCGAGTCGCGGCCTCCAGCACGTAATACGAGAACCCCTCCCCTGCACTGACCAAGACACTGCCACATAGCTCGGTGTGTAGCTCGGATATCCCAGAAGAGGTTTGGCGCCTCAAGCCAGCTTCCGCTGCCAGGGCAACCTCCACGAGGGATTGGCCCCTCGAGGTCAACCAACATCCTTCAACGCCCCGTTCAACGAGTGGTTCACCCAGCGCGACCTCAAGTTGGGTCAGACGGCGGGACACCGTAGATGCCGCGATACCCAGCAACTGGCCAGCTTGAAGAAAACTGCCACGCCGCGAGACTGCCAACAGCAGACGAAGATCGTCCCAATTTGCTTCCAACGCCATGCGCCCTATCATCCCTGGTCTGCAAATGTGCAAAACCATTATGCAGTAGCCGCTGTTTTTCGGGGGAGTCCTCAACGGTATATCTACAGGCCTTCGAAACGAATGGAATGGACTGTATGACTACTGGCCCCAACGACTATGCGGAACGCGCCTCAAGAGCCTTCAATCACCGTGATGTGGAGGCGATGCTTGCGTTGGTTTGCGAAGATTTCATCTACCTCGATGGCATGGGGATTCAAACCGGTCGCGAATCCATGCGCAAACGGGAGACTGCGCTGTTCGAAGCGTTCCCAGATGCCCAAGTGACCTTCACCCCATTCATGGTCTCTGACGATCTTTTGGCTTTGACTGCCATACTGACAGGCACCTTCGCCGCACCCTTGGTGCTGCCAAGCCGGGTGATCCCACCCCATGGACGTTATATTACCGTGCACTACGCCGCCCACTTCACCTTCAGAAACGGGCTGGCCATCCGTGAAGAGACCTTCTTCGACAGTGCCGCGTTGATGTCATCAGCCGAACAGGGTGAGGGTTGAGCCATGCGCAGCGCATTTGTTACTGGAGCAACCGGCTTGCTGGGCAACAACCTGGTACGTGAACTGGTCGCTCGCGGCTACGCGGTCAAAGGCCTGGTCCGTTCAAGAGCCAAAGGTGAACAGCAGTTCAACGATCTGCCGGGGGTGGAGCTAGTCGTTGGGGACATGGCCGATGTCGACGCATTCGCAGCGTCACTGCAAGGTTGCGATACGGTGTTTCACACCGCGGCGTTCTTTCGTGACAACTACAAGGGCGGCAGCCACTGGAAAGAACTCGAAAAGATTAACGTCTCTGGTACGCAACGCCTGCTTAACCTGGCCTACCGCGCCGACATACGACGGTTCATTCATACGTCATCCATTGCCGTGCTCGACGGCGCACCTGGCACCGCCATTGATGAGACATGTCTGCGGGCCGACGCCGACGCGGACGACTACTACCGCAGCAAGATCCTCGCCGAGCGTGTCGTGTTATCGTTCCTGGAAGCACACCCCGAGATGCATGCCTGTATGGTTCTGCCTGGCTGGATGTGGGGGCCTGCCGACATTGGTCCGACCTCCTCGGGGCAGTTGGTCAACGATGTCGTACACGGCAAATTACCGGGATTGATCCCCGGTAGCTTCTCCGTTGTCGATGCCCGCGATGTGGCATTGGCGCAGATTGCCGCAGCCCAATATGGGCGACGAGGTGAACGCTATCTTGCGGCGGGCCAGCATATGACAATGCCCGAGCTGGTGCCTGCTCTAGGACGCATAGCGGGCGTCAAGACACCCGTCCGGCAACTACCGCTCCCGTTTCTATACACCTTGGCGGCTGTGCAGGAGATCTATGCGCGTCTTACAGGCAAGCCTATTCTGCTGAGTATGGCCACGTTGCGCCTGTTGGTGCGAGAGCAGGGCCGCACCCATTTCAACCACCGCAAGAGTGAACAGGAGCTCGGCCTGAGTTTCCGGGCGCTAGAGCTGACGATCACCGATACCGTGGCGTGGTACCGTGATCACGGTTGGTTTGAAAAACACAGCACACCTGTGTCGCAAGAAAAATGCAGATCCGTCATGGCCGACGACTGACTTTCGCAGACGCAATCATAGTCGAACCCAAAAGCCGATAGCTTCGTGTCAAATTGTGCGGTTTTGTGCTGGCATGAGAGTCAAAACTCAAGTTCCCGGACCCGCACTTCTTCCGCTTTCACCGCCAACCAGAACAAGGATGTAAACATACTGTGAGCAGGGAAATAATCCTGATGCGTCACGGCCAGCCAGAGCTGGTCGCAATCGACAAAATGTCAGCGCTCGATATGAACAACTGGATCGAACAATACAACCGGTCCGAAATTACCAACCAGCCCGTGCCGAATGCCAGTATGCAGCTCGCGGCGACCGCCACAGTGATTGTCTCAAGCAGCGCGCCACGTGCACTGACCTCACTCCAAGCACTCGGCCTGAAGCCCACCCTTGTCGACGCGCTCTTCTGTGAAGCGCAACTGCCTTATGGTGACTGGAAACGACCAAGGCTATCGCCGTTTACCTGGGCATTTATCCTTCGAGTCCTATGGTTGTGCGGTTACTCACGCAGCGTCGAATCTGTCGGCACTGCGAGAATGCGCGCCAGCATGGCAGCTCAGCGGCTGCAATCCCTTGCCAGCGAAGGACCGGTTCTACTGCTTGGCCATGGCTTTATGAATCGAATGATCTCCAAACAACTGCTGGCAGACGGATGGACCCGACAAAAGCGTAACGGCAGCCAGTATTGGAGCGCCACAGTCTATCGATACAATGGCGCTGAAGATTTACATTGCCGCCAAGGAAAATGGGCTAAGTATTGATGAGGTAGAGGGTATCGCTCTGCGGAAAGGTGTTCAGAGTCACTATGGAAGCACGTTGAGCAACTGACTCTTCGTTGGATTTCCTGTCTAAGTTTGCAGCACATAGGCTCAGTTGCAGAACACTTTGCGTTCCAGCCCACAACGAAAAAGCCCCGCAGACGTTAATCTGCGGGGCTTTCAAATATGGAGGCCGAGGTCGGAAACGAACCAGCGTAGACGGATTTGCAATCCGATAGAAAGAACCCCGCCCGCTGCGGCCTTGAACCGCTTTTCAGTTCCAAAACTTTTAGACTACCGTCGCCCTGAAAGCCGCATTCTACAAGGGTGCCCACTCTGAGTTTTGAAACCGATTTTTAGCCTTCTCTGGCGTACCTCTCTCCACTTGACCGCCTGGCTGCATCAGTACTGATCACTCGTTTGCATTGCACTTGACCAAGCGGTTGAATTCGATCTGACCACCGATTTGCATCGGATTTTACCAATACGCTTAGTGTCCATGATCGGCTAAGAGCTGGTCATTGCTGCCGATGGCGACCGGCAGAGACCGAACCATAGCTGCCGGTGATTTTGCCGGCTATGAGCCCGGCTTTGAAGGCGTGATTCTGAAGCCACGATTTGCTCTAGATCTATCGCGGCCACTCTTGACCAGCCGCCGACACCCCATAGAATAAAGCCCCGTTAAATCAAGGAATGATTTTCATGATCACCTGCCACGTCCGATACATTATCGATCCCTATCAGATAAATGCGTTCGAGCGCTATTCACGCTCATGGATCTCGGTGGTAACTCGTCTGGGGGGCCAGCATCACGGATACTTCCTGCCGGCTGAAGGAGCCAATAACGTCGCGTATTGCCTCTTTAGCTTCGCAAACCTTGCCGACTACGAGCGATATCGTAAGGAAGCAGCACGCGATCCTGAATGTGTGCGCTTGGTGGAGGAAGCGTCCGAGTTGAAGTTTATCGTGAGCTACGAGAGGAACTTCCTTCGCCCTTTGCTTGAGTAACGCATATGGGAATCTGTCCTTCATGCGCCTCGACCATCACACCGGTCTAGTCTTGCCTCGTAGCCATGGCCCTGCGAGCGTCTGCAATGGGTCGATTGTGCTGAAAAAGTCGCTCCGCTCAAACTGTCCGGATATTGAGCGGTGAAAACGCCCTTTTTGCACGCTGCTACGTGAAATCTGAGTCCGGAAGCCTCAGTCAAAAGTAAGAATTTCAATCTCAGACGCGTACTTTTCTGCCGTGGAAACCAAGGCTGCATAATTGCATGGACTTGACCACCTATTTGCATTCGACTTGACCAGTTGTTTGCATCGAATTTGACCAGCGTAGTGGGTGCCCTGTGACCGGCAGAAGCCGACCCTTTTCGGACGTTCGGTGCAACATCGGACAGATTCGTGAGCTAGCGGCTATTTGGCGTTCCTATTCACTAGCTGCTCAGCTCGCCGCCCTAGTCGACACTTTGCGTGCCACCGCGCGAGCTTCTGTCGACCATTGCGATGATCGTTTCGAAGAGTTCGTCCTGCGCCTGCTCGGGTGTGATTTCTCCGGTTGCGGCGGCATGGGACAAGGCCTCGGCCGCACCAAGCATCGCCCGAAGACTCGCGGGTGCGATAGCACCCTCTCTGGTGAATGGAGAGAGGGCCATCCGGCACTTGTTCATGAAGATCGCTTCGTATTCGAGCTTGATCTTTTCGAGCTCCGGGGAACTGGCCAACGCCGCGATCACGCCGGGTATCTCGTTGCCCTGGAGAAGCACGCAGTCGACGTAAGACGATGCGATGACCGTCGCCGTGCCCAGCAAGGTGGCTTCGCTCGTCTGAAGCGCGGCATCCATGAGTGCGGTCTGGCGAGCATCGAACTCCTGATAGAGCGCCGCCAGCAACCCGGGCCGCGTGCTGAAATGGTCGTAAACCACGGGTTTTGTCACACCCGCTTGCTCGGCGAGCCGTCCAAGCGTCAAGGCTTCCGTGCCTTCCTCCCGGACCAGCCGCCAGGCGACGTCCAGCAACTGACGGTATCTCTCTTCCCTTGACATGCGCCGACGCGGCTGCGGACTGGAATCCTGCTCTCTTGTCTCGATGCTTGACATGGCTATATACCAAAAGTAACTTACTGGACGTAACTTACCAAGAGTATATAAGGTTCGCCCTCTCGCCCTCAATCAGTAGCAGGAGTTTTCGACATGCACGCACTCATCGTTGTTGCTCATCACGATCCCCAGTCCCTCACCCATAGCCTCGCTGCGCAAGTCGCCGAAGGCTTATCCCTGGCCGATCCTGGCAACTCCTTCGAAATCGCAGACCTATCAGCGCAAGCGTTCGATCCGAGGTTCACGGCGGCTGATCTCGCTGTCCATCACAGGGAGGCACCGCCCCCCGCCGATGTTGCCGCCGAGCAAGCGCGGATCGATCGTGCCGATGCCCTTGTGCTGGTCTATCCCGTCTACTGGTGGTCGATGCCAGCGCTTCTCAAGGGATGGATCGATCGCGTGTTCGCCAATGGCTGGGCGTTCGATTTCAGTTCGGATGCCAAGCTGGTGAAGAAGCTTCGCCACCTGCGGGTTCATCTTGTCGGCGTCGGCGGTGCCGACCGGGAAACCTATGAGCGGCACGGCTATGCCGACGCCATGAAGACGCAGATTGACCATGGGATCTTCGATTATTGCGGCGTATGTGTCGTGACGTCCGAGCTCCTGCTCGAATCGGAAACGCAGGATCCGACTGGTCATATGGACACTGCACGAGCCCTCGGTCGCGAACTTTTCACTGTATCTAAGTGATGCAGTAATAAGGACAGATTTATTTTCCATGACCTGAATGCCCGCTTTTGGCCGACTTCTGCCGGTCACGGGGTACCCGGTGCGCTGGTCAAATTCGATGCAAACAACTGGTCAAGTCGAATGCAAATGACTGGTCAGTGGCAATGCGAACGTGTGGTCAAATTGAGTGCAATTTCCCAAAGGCTGACTTTTTCAACAGAATCGGCCGAAAGCAGCCATTTGTTTAGGGCAGGTAACGTCAGTGACAGGCGCGCGCCTTGTTTGTACAAAGCGATATCGAGTCATGCGTCACAGCATCCGCGCGCAAATCCCTCAGGAATAATTGGCCCGAAACAAATGTAATTGCTTACCCCTGCCGAAGCGGACAGTCCTTCAACGACAGGCATCCGCAGGCGATGCAACTGCCTAGCTTGTCTCTCAGTGCCAGCAACGACTCGATACGGCTGTCCAAGTGGCTACGCCATTGGCTGGACAGCCGCGCCCACTCCAAGGCATTTGGCGCACGCTCGGACGGCAGCTGCCTCAGCTTTTCGCCAATCTCCTTCAAAGGAATGCCGACCTGTTGCGCAATCCTGATCACCGCCACTCGGCGCAGGACGTCACGGCGATAGCGCCGCTGGTTGCCCGTATTGCGCTGTGCCGTGATCAACCCTTCGCGCTCGTAGAAATGTAACGTGGAAATTGCTACCCCCGCCGCATCGGCGACCTCGGAGGGGCTCAATAGCTGTTTACGTTCATGCATGCGGGCATCCTTGACCTCAAGTTGACTTGAGGTCGCAGACTACCAGTCTCTTACATCTGGAGTAGTCCCATGTCCGTAGATTCTCGTCGCGCGTTCGAGCTGTCCAATCCGCCTGGGCTGTATGACCCGAGTAACAACGGGTATTCCCACGTCGCTGCATTGGCACCTGGGGCCAAGCTGCTGTTCATCGCCGGGCAAGGTGGTGAGGACGTCGACGGACGACTGCCAGCCGCGTTCTCTGATCAGGCAAGGCAGGCGCTGGCCAACCTGAACACTGCACTCCAATCGCAAGGCTCAAGCTTACAACAGGTGTTCAAGCTGACCTTGTTGATCGTCGATCATAATGAGCATCGCTTGCGCGATTGGGTTAGGGAAGCGAATCGAGTCTGGAAGGCCGGGCATCCGGTTTGTACTTTGATTCCGGTACCACGGCTGGCGTTGGATGGAATGCTCGTGGAGATCGAGGCGGTGGCTGCTTGCAGCTAACCGGCAACCTTGCCGCTGCTGTGCCGATCAGCAATCGCGCAGCGTATCACTCATGATCGAATAGCCACTGATGAATATCCACAACCCAAAGCGGACATTGAGCGGAAATGGATTGGGTGCTCGCGTAATTCTGAAATAGGATGGAGAATCCTCATCCAAGATGGCGCACTAGCGGCAAGCATATTCATGGAGCGAAAAGCAAACCCGTCATCCACCTCTGATTGGGTCATACGTAGCACTACGCCTGGCAGTGTAGAGCGCATCGAAGCGTGGTTTGGCGGCCATGGCTATGACCCGCATCGTCACGATACATATTCGATAGGCCGTACCCTTGCCGGCGTTCAGAGCTTTCACTACAAGGGGGCACTGTGCCACGGCGTGCCAGGCAACACACTTGTGCTGCATCCCGACGAAGTACATGACGGCATGGCTGGCACCGATGTGGGCTTTCGCTACCGGATGGCCTACATCGACCCGTCGCTGATTCAGAACGTTCTCGGGGGAGAACCGTTGCCTTTCATTGCCGGCGGGCTATCCTGCGACCCGCGTTTATACCGCGCCAGCGAGGCTTTCGTGCAGGCATTGGATCATCCTCTGGAAACACTGGAGGAGCAGGATGCCGTATATGACTTGGCAATGGCGCTGCGCGCAGTCGGCGGCAAGCCGCGTGGCCGCAAACGTCTGGACTACCGCTCTGCCGAGCGCGCTAGGGCGTTCATCATGGAGCACCTTCACGTGGGCATCACGCTGGGGATGCTCGAACAGGCCAGTGGGCGTGAGCAATGGAGCTTGTCGCGAGACTTTCGGGCCCTTTACGGCACAAGCCCATACCGTTTTGTCACGCTAAGGCGCTTGGACTCTTTCCGCAGACTGATTCTGGATGGCTTCACACTGGTCGATGCCGCCCTCGCCGCAGGCTTTCACGATCAGAGCCACATGACCCGACACTTCACTCGTACCTACGGTGTGCCGCCTCTGCGTTGGCTGGAACGCTTGCGTGCTGTTCGCTGAGTTGCAGGATCGTACAAGAACAGCACGTTTTTCGTTCGATAGGCTGATCACTCCAACTTAGAGAGGATCTGCTATGTCTGGCATACAACAGAAATTCGCATCACAGCCTGTGAACCTGACTCAAAAAGCTTCGCTGATTGAGCAGCAGTGGAGTCCAAGGGTCGTCGCGGAAATGAACGACTACCAATTCAAGGTGGTACGCATCGAAGGTGAATTTATCTGGCATTCACACCCGGAAACCGATGAAGCCTTTCTTGTGCTCGAAGGCCTCTTGCGCATTGATCTCCCTGAGGGCTGCGTTCATGTGAAGCCGGGCGAACTGTATGTCGTGCCACGTGGTGTAAAGCACAGAACAGCGGCACAGACGGAAACAAAACTTATGATGATCGAGCCGCGAGGTGTGTTGAATACCGGTCATGAAGGCGGGGAGCGAACTGCGGTGAATGACGTCTGGATCTGAGTCGAAATCAACAATAGTGGCTAGCTTCAGTTGACTAGGTGAGCTCGGTGGTGACCTTAGAGGTGCCCGCCACGGCTTTT
>NZ_MBPN01000134.1 GCF_001695625.1 Pseudomonas defluvii | reverse complement strand
GCCGACCAGCTGCAGTGGCAGTAAGCGACGCAGCTTAAACTCGCTGAAAAACTGTCTTGACCGATGGGTCCACTTTACATCTCACGCTGTTAAACGATGACAACGCCAGTATAAGCCTGCGCATGGAAACAAAAATCACTTAAACCCAAGGCTACGCCGGCAATACTCTGTGCTTCCCTCAACCTTGAACAAAATTAATGCTGGTTGATATAAGCGGCCTTTTCAAGCCTCTATCCTTCACGCCACGAAAACCATGTCTCGTAGCGTTTTATTTAATAATTATGTTCTTTCACTGACGTAACAAAGCCTACGCAGTGAGTACATTAAACCCGCAGATAAATAGTCTGTAATTGTAAGATGGGCGGAGTGACGTTCTATACGAAACTAACACTCGTGCCTCCGGTAATTGCCCGCAACACTCATTGAATGAGCCCTGTGACAACTGCAATGGCTTACCGAGCGGCGTTGCGCTCATGCCTTGCGGGAAAGAGGCCAGGCCAAAGGCACGCATGTGCTGGACGGTTTCCGAGCTACAGGCATGACCGCCAGTCAGCCTGATGACCCAGGTCATGCCGCCCCCTGCGCACCAACGCTAAACTGATTTCACCTGTTACTTGCCTAGTGGAGTCGGTGCGATGAACATCGTTGTCAAAGCAGTCGCTACAAAACCCGGAAGCCCATGGCAAGTGCAACTCGACCAGCACGTGGTGAGCTTTCGCAGCGAAGCCGAAGCACGCGCCTTCGTCACCACGCTGCAAGCCCGCCTACAGGCACCGCATCCACTCAAGCGGGTCGGCTGAGCATCAGCCAGCGTGTGACCTGAGAGAACACAACGGCCATCACGCCGCACAGGCTGATCACCAGTGCCATCGGTATGGCGCTGCCATCATCCAGTACGCTGACCAACGCCGCAGCACCTGCTGCCACACTGAACTGCAGGCACCCCAGTAATGCCGAAGCACTCCCAGCCCGCGCGCCCTGACCATTCATGGCACAGGCCGAGGCATTCGGCACAATCGCGCCCAGGCTGGCAATGCCTATGAACAACGGTATCAACAACGGCCACAAGGCGGCCGGATGCAGGGCGCTGAGCGCCAGTAGAACCAGCCCGGCCGTCACGTATACCCATACCGCCCGCGACAACAGCGCAGCTGGGCCGCGCCTGGCCAACAACCGCGCATTCACTTGCGCCATCAAGATGAACCCGGCGGCATTGGTGCCGAACAACCAGCCGTAGTGCTCGGCAGGCACACCGTACAGTTTGATGAACACGAACGGTGAACCTGCGATGTAGGCAAACATGCCCGCGATGGCGACACCGCCGGTCAGGGCATGCCCAAGAAAGACACGGTCGTTGAGCAAGCGTCCATACTGGCGCAACGCACCAGACAAGGGCTGACGCGGCTGATGCGCGGGCAAGCTCTCCGGCAAACCCAGTAACACCGCCAAGGTGCATAAGGCACTGAACACCGTCAGCACCAGGAAAATCGACTGCCAGCCGTGCAAACTGACCAGAACCCCACCGAACATCGGCGCCAGAATCGGCGCAAGGCCCATGACCAGCATCAACTGGGAAAAGACCTTGGCCGAGCCAACGGCATCGCACGTATCACTGACAATCGCTCGCGATAAGACCATCCCGGCACAACCGCCCAACGCCTGAACAAAACGCGCCACAATCAGCGCCTCCAGTGTCGGTGCGAACGCACAGGCCAGCGAGGCAACGGTAAACAGCACAAGGCCGATCAACAGCGGAATACGACGCCCGAAACGATCGGCCACCGGCCCGTAGGCCAACTGCCCCAGGGACAGGCCAAGAAAGTAGGCGGCCAACGTCGCCTGAATGTGCTTCTCGTCGGTGGCGAACGCCTGAGCCATGGCCGGAAAGCCCGGCAAATAGAAATCAATTGCCAGGGGGCCGAAGGCACTCAAGGCACCAAGAATCAAAACGGTTCGCAGGTTCATCGGAAATCCGTAGCAGGCTAAGCAAGTTCGCTAGTCTAACCGTACGGGATCCATTACAGATGAGCTGTTGGCCATTGCTGTAAAAAAAAGAGCGAACCTGCGTCCGCCCTTTCAGGTCATCAGGCCACCTCGGCCTGATAACCTTCTTCATGGATCAGTTCGATAATTTTCGAAGGTGTCAGGGTGCTTTGCACACGCACCTGTTTCTGACCCAGATCGACTTCAACCACCGCCGTCGGATCCTGGTTTTGCACCGCGTGGGTAACCGCTTTGACGCAGTGGCCGCAGGTCATGCCTTGGACATTGAATACATGCATCGGGAGTGCCTCCGTTCAGGTTTTGATGCAGTCTCAAGCTTGCCACCGTGGCAAGGTCAAGTTCCTCGATCTGCTGCCGGGCTGGAAATCGGCGCCCGCCTCGGCCAAGCTGCGCTCCTGACGATTCATGATTCAGGAGATTCAACTCATGCGCAGGGCAGCATTGGGCCTTTTCGGCCTGCTGGGTATGTTCGGCCTCGCCCCCCAGGCCAGTGCCGAAGGCCCCTCGGACTATAGCGTGCTGATCATTTCCCGGGAACGCCTGGAAGTGGCGACGACCTGCGAGATAGGTCTGTACCTCAACGATCATCTGGCGGGCCGGCTGTTCCAGGAACAATCGACTTCGTTCAACCTGCCAGCAGGCCCGGTAGCAGTGCGCATGCGCTTGTTACCAGGACAAGCCCCCGGCTGCCTGCCGGGTATCGAGAATCAACGCAGCACCCAATTGAACCTGCAGGCCGGGCAGATCAATAAGTACCGAATAGCGGTGGATCAAAATGGCCTCTACCTGAAAAAGGCAAGCCTGGGCTATTGACCTTCCCCGCGTGGGAAGGTTGAAGCTGGAGGCACGCCCAAGGAGGAACGCCCCCATGCCCGAATCTACCACCTTCGACCTGCCAATCGCTGGCATGACCTGCGCCAGCTGCGCAGGTCGCGTCGAGCGAGCATTGCGCAAGGTCGCTGGCACCGAACAGGTCAGTGTCAACCTTGCCACTGAGCAGGCACGCGTCACCGCACCGCCGCAGAGCCTGCCGGCATTGCTTGAAGCCGTCACGGATGCCGGCTACAGCGTGCCCACTCAAAGCCTTGAGCTGCAGATCAGCGGGATGACCTGCGCGTCCTGCGTCGGTCGGGTCGAACGGGCACTGGCCAAAGTGCCCGGGGTTCACCGCGTTAGCGTCAACCTGGCCAACGAGCGCGCCCATGTCGAGGTTCTCGGCACGATTGATACCGCGCTGTTGACTGGCGCAGTCGAACGCGCCGGTTACACTGCCACCCTGCCGCTCACCGGCAAGGCCGACCAGGACGTCGCCGAGCGCCGCTTGCACAAGGAGCGTTGGGCGGTAGGCCTGGCGATTGCCTTGGCCCTGCCGCTGGTACTGCCAATGCTGCTGCAGCCCTTCGGTATTCACTGGATGCTGCCGGCCTGGCTGCAGTTCGCCCTGGCCACGCCGGTTCAGTTCATCCTGGGGGCACGCTTCTATGTCGCCGCCTGGAAGGCCGTGCGGGCCGGGGCAGGCAATATGGACCTGCTGGTCGCGCTGGGTACCAGCGCCGGTTACGGCCTGAGCCTCTATGAGTGGGCGCGCACCAGCTCCGGCAGCATGTCCCACCTGTACTTTGAAGCCTCAGCGGTGGTGATCGCTTTGGTACTGCTCGGCAAGTACCTGGAGAGCCGCGCCAAACGCCAGACGGCCAGCGCCATCCGCGCCCTGGAGGCACTGCGCCCTGAACGTGCGTTGCAGGTGATCGATGGCCAGGAGCGCGATGTGCCGATCAGCGCCTTGCGCTTGAATGACCTGGTAATGGTCAAGCCGGGCGAACGCTTCCCGGTGGATGGCGAGGTAATCGAAGGGCAAAGCCATGCCGATGAAGCCTTGATCAGTGGCGAGAGCCTGCCCGTGCCCAAGCAACCGGGCGACCGTGTAACCGGCGGCGCGATCAACGGGGAAGGCCGCTTGCTGGTGCGTACCCTGGCGCTGGGCACCGAAACCGTGTTGGCCCGCATCATCCGCTTGGTCGAAGACGCTCAGGCGGCCAAGGCGCCGATCCAGAAACTGGTCGACCGGGTCAGCCAGGTATTCGTGCCCGTGGTGCTCCTGCTGGCCCTGGCGACACTCGCGGGTTGGTGGCTGGTCGGCGCCCCCATGGAAACTGCACTGCTCAACGCCGTCGCGGTTCTGGTCATCGCCTGCCCCTGTGCGCTGGGCCTGGCGACACCAACAGCCATCATGGCCGGTACCGGCGTGGCGGCTCGTCACGGCATCCTGATCAAGGACGCCGAAGCGCTGGAACGTGCCCATGCGGTCAATCGCGTGGTCTTCGACAAGACCGGTACCTTGACCTCCGGTAGCCCGCGCATTGTCCACAGCCAGGCGGTGGTCGGCGATCAGGCGCAGTTGTTGCAACTGGCCGGTGCGCTGCAGCGTGGCAGCGAACACCCATTGGCCAAGGCCGTTCTCGACGCCTGTGATGAACAGCACCTGGAAGTGCCGCCCATCAGCGCCAGCCAATCCCTCACCGGACGCGGCATCGCCGGTAGCCTGGATGGACGCGAACTGGCGCTGGGTAACCGCCGGCTGCTTGATGAAAGTGGCTTGCAACCGGGCGATCTGGCCAAGGCTGCACAGGAATGGGAAGCGGAAGGTCGTACCCTTTCCTGGCTGATCGAGCGCGCCCCGCAGGCGCGCGTGCTGGGCTTGCTGGCCTTTGGTGACAGCCTCAAGCCTGGCGCACTGCAAGCGGTTCAACAGCTCAGTGAGCAAGGCATCAGCAGCCACCTGCTAACCGGCGACAACCGTGGCAGCGCGCGCGTGGTGGCCCTGGCGCTGGGCATCGAAGATGTGCATGCCGAAGTGTTGCCGGCAGACAAAGCCGCCACCGTTCTGGCACTTAAACGCTCAGGCACCGTGGCCATGGTCGGCGACGGTATCAACGACGCTCCTGCCTTGGCGGCGGCGGACATCGGCATTGCCATGGGCGGAGGTACTGACGTTGCCATGCAGGCCGCCGGTATTACCCTGATGCGCGGTGATCCGCGCCTGGTGCCAGCGGCCCTGGAGATCAGCCGCAAGACCTACGCCAAGATCCGCCAGAACCTGTTCTGGGCCTTTATCTACAACATGATCGGGATTCCGTTGGCCGCTTTCGGCCTGCTCAACCCGGTGCTGGCGGGTGCTGCCATGGCCCTGTCCAGTGTCAGTGTGGTCAGCAACGCACTGTGGCTTAAAACCTGGAAACCCGAGATCCGACAACAGGACGACGCCCCATGAACATTGGTCAAGCCGCCCGCCACACGGGCCTCAGCGCCAAGATGATCCGTTACTACGAGTCGATTGGCCTGCTCAAGCCGGCCCTGCGCAGCGACAGCGGCTATCGCCTCTACCAACCGGAAGACCTGCACAGCCTGGCCTTCATCAAGCGCTCACGCGACCTGGGTTTCTCGCTTGAGGAAGTCGCTCGGCTGCTCACACTCTGGCAAGACCGCCAGCGCGCCAGTGCCGATGTGAAGGCACTGGCCAATGAACACATTGCCGACCTCAATCGCCGTATTGACGAACTGGTCAGCCTGCGTGACACCCTGAGTGAACTGGTCGCCCACTGCCAGGGCGACGACCGGCCGGACTGCCCGATCCTCAAGGACCTGGCTGCCGGCGGTTGCTGCCACTAACCCTGGATTACTGCATCCAGGGCGGGGTAGGCTCGGCCTCCACGCCCTCCTGTGCAAGGGCTGCGCGACGACGGGCTTCGTCGGCGCGCGCGGCATCGATTTCACGCATCACATCGGCCACATTGGCACTGTGCTCGGTTTCGGCAAACTGCCCGCTCAGCTCTGTGTCCGGCAGCAGTTCACCCGCCTGATACAGCGCCCACATTTCCTTGGCGTATCGGGTTGCCTTGAGCTCGGGCGCAAAGCGCCCAAAGTAGCTGGCCATGTTGCCGACATCGCGCTCAAGCATGCTGAACGCATGGTTGTTGCCCGCGGCATCCACCGCCTGCGGCAGGTCGATAATCACCGGCCCCTCTGGCCCCAGCAGCACGTTGAACTCCGACAGATCGCCATGCACCAACCCGGCGCAGAGCATCAACACGATCTGGCGAATGACAAATGCGTGGTATTCCAAGGCCTGCTCGGGCTCAAGCTCCACATCATTGAGGCGCGGCGCGGCGTCGCCATGTTCGTCGGCGACCAACTCCATCAGCAGGACACCGTCGAGAAAGTCATAGGGCTTGGGAACCCGAACACCTGCGTTCGCCAAGCGGAACAGCGCGGCTACTTCGGCGTTCTGCCAGGCCTCTTCAGCCTCCTTGCGTCCATACTTCGAGCCCTTGGCCATGGCACGTGCCTGGCGGCTATTGCGTACTTTACGACCTTCCTGGTACTCGGCGGCCTGACGGAAACTGCGCTTGTTAGCCTCTTTGTAGACCTTGGCGCAGCGCAGGTGCTGACCGCAGCGTACCACGTAGACCGCTGCCTCCTTGCCACTCATCAGGGGGCGCAACACTTCGTCGACCAACCCGTCTTCCACGAGCGGTTCAATCCGTTTTGGCGTCTTCATCAGCTTTGATTCTGGCTCCTTGTGAGGCGTATAGGGGTTTGTAACGGCAAACCGCGCGACCCGCCATTCTTTTTATGAGTAAAACGCCGGCAAAAAGTCAGATTCGGCTGTTTTGCCAATAAACACGGGGTTTTTCTTCTACGACACTTTATTTCCTCTGCACCCTGCCGATCCACTCTTTAGAGGGTTCATGTGTTTATAAGAATGATTCGGAGCGCGGATGAACATCAAACAGAAATTGACCTGGGCCTTTGCCGTCATTGCCAGCCTGCCCATTCTAGTGGTCGCCACGCTGGTGGTGTTGAACCTGCGCACGGACGCTCGTGAATCCTTCATCGACGGCAGCAACCGCGAGATTCGCCAAGTCGCCAATGCCATGCAGCTGTTTTTTGAAGGCATCAGCCAGAACATCGACTACATGGCCGCACAGCCTCTGTTCACTGACACCGGCGCGGGATTGAAACAGTACATCAGTGCCGATGCAGCCAGTATCGCCCAAGGCGAACAGGACAAGCGCCTGGTCGACTTCTTCACTCGCATGGCCGCCAGTCATCCCGCTTACGCCTATGTTTCCTACGGCGTCAAAGACGGCGGTTACGCCTCCTGGCCAGATGATCCGAAACTGGCCAACTATGATCCGCGCCAACGCCCCTGGTACCAGACCGCGATGGCTAACCCAGGCAAAACACTGCGCACTGCTGCTTACTACTGGGCACCTGATGACGCGGTACTGCTCAGCACCGTACGCACCGTGTCGAACTCATTGGGTTCGCCCGGTGGAGTGGTCAGCGTCGATGTTTCGATCAAACAGCTGACCGAGTTGGTCAAGCAGATCAAGCTGGGTGAAAGCGGCTACCTGATGCTGCTTGAACGCAACGGCAACGTGCTGGTCGACCCACATCAGCCCGAGCACAACTTCAAGATGCTGGGCTCTCTGGGCGAAGGCTATGCGCAACTGGCCAAGGTCGAGAAAGGACTGGTAGAAGTCGAGCTTGATGGCGTGCGCTACATGGCCAACGTCTGGCCCTCCGAACAACTGGGCTGGAGCTTTATCGGCCTGGTCCGTCAGGACGAAGTCATGGGCGCGGCCACGCAACTGACCTGGTTGATCGCGGCCATTGCCTTGGTGCTGGCCGCCGTCTTCGCCGTAGTCGGGGCGACCTTCGCGCGCTTGATCGTACGCCCGATCAACAGCGTCAGCCTGGGCCTGGAGGGCATTGCCCAGGGCGAAGGTGACCTGACCCGCAACCTCGAAGTCCGGGGTCGTGACGAAACCGCTCAACTGGCCAACTGGTTCAACCAGTTCCTCGCGGCCATCCGCAGCCTCATCCAGCATATCGGCCAGGCTGCCGGAAAGATCCTCGCCACCTCCAGCAACTCGACCCGCGTCTCCGGCGACATGGTCGAAGCCGCCGGGCGCCAGCGTGAAGCGGTGGATATGGTGTCCACGGCGTTCCATGAAATGGTTGCCACCGCCAACGAAGTCGCGCGCTCCTGCAGCCAGGCCGCCGAATCGGCCGACAGCGGCCAACAGCAGGCCCGGGAAGGCCAGCAGCAGATCGACGCCGCCGTTCAGAGCGTTGATCGCCTGAGCCAGGAAATCGAGCAGTCCGCGCAATCGATGCAACAACTGGAGCGCGACAGCAACGACATCCAGTCGATTCTTGGCACCATCCGCTCCATCGCCGAACAGACCAACCTGCTGGCGCTCAACGCCGCCATTGAGGCCGCACGCGCCGGTGAGCAGGGTCGAGGGTTCGCCGTGGTGGCCGACGAAGTCCGTGCCCTGGCCAAACGCACAGCCGACTCCACAGCCGAAATCGATGGCTTGCTGGGGAATCTGGCGCAACGCACCAGCCAGGTTGCGCAACAAATGCACGCCAGCCTGGAAGTGTCGCAACAATCGGTCAGCCGTATTGGCATGGCACGCACCAGCTTCGGGCAGATCCGCGAGTCGGTGGACGTCATTCGTGACATGAACACCCAAATCGCCACTGCAGCCGAAGAGCAGCACCAGGTCGCCGAGGACATCAACCGGCACATCAGCCAGATCCATGGTGACGCGCAACTGGTGGCCGAACTGGCTAGCGCAGCGCGGCATGACTCCGAAAGCCTGGCCGGGTTGTCCAACGAACTGGATTCGCTGGTGCGCCGTTTCCGTACCTGATGCCCTGCCTTGGGGGGCCGGCTACAGGCCCAGGCTCCCCGGGGTAAAACCAAACAAGCGCTTGAACGCTGCGATGTAGGCAGAGGTTGAGTCATAACCACACCCCAGCGCAGCCTCCGTTACCCCTGCGCCCTGTTCAAGCACGCTGAGCGAGGACAGTAGGCGCATCCGCTGGCGCCAGCCTCGAAAGCTCAAACCGGTCTCGCGCTGGAACAGGCGAGTCAGGGTTTTCTCCGACATGTTCAACTGCTCCGCCCACTGGCCAAGACTGTCCGACTGTGTTGGCTGCTCCAGCAGGCTATCGCACAACTCACGTAAGCGCGGATGCTGTGGCAACGGCAAGGAAAAGCCCACCTCTGCCAGGCCCTGCAACTGGTCAAGCAATACCTGCACCAGGCGCGCCTCGGGGCTGTTGCCTTCGGGGTACTCCACCGGCAACTGGCAAAACTGCTTGATCAACTCACGGGCCAGCGGCGTGACGGCCAGCACCCGACAGCCGTCCGGCGCCCACTGCGCATCCTCACGTCGCACATACACACTGCGCATCTCGGCACGCATCGACGTCACCACTTCATGCTCGACCCCCGCAGGAATCCAGATGCCCCACTGTGGCGGTGCAAAGTAACTGCCTTCAGCGGTATAGACCCCAAGCACACCGCTGATCGCATAGGAGAACTGCACCCAATCATGTTGATGGCGCGAGGTCCAGGACCCGGCGCTGAGACTTTCGGCTCGCGCATACAGCGGCCGGGGCAGGCGCTCCAGCGTGGGAATCGGGCGAGGGCCTGAAGGTTGTCCGTTACGCGGCATCGATTGACCTGGTATCGCAAGACGGTAGAGACCTCGCAGGTTAGCCTCTGTCATCGCCAATTACAAAATACCCACAGGCCTCCCCATGCAAGCGTTCAAACACCTCAAGCGCGTGGTAACCGACTGGTTCCTCTGCGGCATGTTCATCGCCACCCTGCTCGCCTGGCTGTTCCCACGTTTTGGAAGCAGCGGTGGTGCTCTGCACGCCGAGTACGTGACCAATATCGGCGTGTTCCTGGTGTTTTTCCTGCACGGGGTCAACCTGTCCAGCGAACAGATTCGTCACGGCCTGAAAAACTGGCGCCTGCACCTGATGGTGCAAGGCTTTACCTTCGTGGCCTTTCCCCTGCTCTGGCTGGTCGGCAAGACATTACTGGGTACCCAGGTACCGGCCTTGCTGATGCTGGGTTTCCTCTACCTGTGCGCCCTGCCCTCAACCATCTCGTCCTCGGTGGCGCTCACCGGTAGCGCCAAGGGCAACGTACCCGCTGCCATTCTCAACGCCAGCCTGTCCAGCGTGCTGGGTATCTTCATTACCCCTTGGTTGGTCAGCCTGGTGGTTGGCAGCGGCAGTGACGGCATTGACCTTGGCTCAACCTTGCTCGACCTGTGCGCCATGCTCCTGCTGCCGCTGCTGCTTGGGCAACTGCTACGGCCCTGGCTCGGACACCTCTTCGCCCGTTACAAGCGCTACACCGCCGTGCTGGACAAACTGGTGATCCTGCTGCTGGTCTATGCCGCGTTCTGCAACTCGATGGTCTCGGGAATGTGGCAACAACAGGGCACCGCAGTGATCGCTATGGCCCTGCTCGGCAGTGCACTGTTGCTGGCGCTGGTGCTATGGCTGACAACTCGAAGTGCCCGCGCCTTGAACTTCAGCCCGGCGGACGAAATCGCCGCAGTGTTCTGCGCCAGCAAGAAGTCCCTGGCCGCCGGCGCGCCCATGGCTGCACTGATCTTCGGCGCTCACCCCGGGCTTGGGCTGATCCTGCTGCCGATCATGATCTACCACCCGCTGCAATTGATCGTCTGCTCAGTCATGGCCGAGCAGTACGCCAACCGTACAACTCGCGTCGACAGCGGTGCCGCCCTCAGCGCTCAATAATCGCCGTCACGCCCTGGCCGCCGGCGGCACAGATAGAAATCAGCCCGCGGCCTTTGCCGGCATGTGCCAACAGCTTGGCCATATTGGCCAGGATGCGCCCGCCGGTCGCGGCAAACGGATGCCCAGCCGCCAACGAACTGCCCTTGACGTTGAGCTTGCTGCGGTCGACGCGGCCCAGCGGCGCCTTGAGGCCAAGACGGTCGCGGCAGTAAACAGGGTCTTCCCAGGCCTTGAGCGTGCATAACACCTGCGCGGCAAACGCCTCATGGATTTCGTAGTAGTCGAAGTCCTGCAGGCTCAGGCCATTGCGCGCCAGCAGTCGTGGCACCGCATAGGC
>NZ_MBPN01000133.1 GCF_001695625.1 Pseudomonas defluvii | reverse complement strand
CCATTTGCTGTCATCCTTTCGAGGACGACAGCTTAAACTACCCCGTAGTCACTGTCTCAAAAGGTGGATCCACTATATACCTACCGAGAGTCATACAGCAATCCATTGATGCGGTAGCAGTTGCGCAACGCTAGATGCTCGTTGCGTCGGCAACCTCGCTAAAACGTCTTTCAGATAAATATACGGATCATGCCCATTCATGCGCGCCGACTGGATCAGGCTCATGATCGCCGCCGCCCGTTTACCACTGCGCAGTGACCCAGCGAAGAGCCAGTTGGAACGCCCAAGCGCCCACGGCCTGATCGTGTTTTCGACTGCATTATTGTCAATGGGCACTGCACCATCATCCAGGTAGCGCGTCAGCACTACCCAGCGTTTCAGGCTGTAACCCAGTGCCTTGGCCGTAGCCGAGCCCTCGGGCACAAGCGCGCGCTGAGCCATCATCCACTCATGCAGTTTCTCGGCGATGGGCACTGCTATTTGCTGGCGTAACCGCCAGCGCTTTTCATCGCTCATGCCTTTGGCCTGCCGTTCGACTTCGTACAAGCCGCCGATGGAGTGCAGCGCTTGTTCTGCCAATTGGCTTTTGTTCGCGACATGTAGGTCGAAAAACTTGCGCCGCGCATGGGCCATGCAGCCGATTTCGGTGATGCCCTGTTCGAAGCCAGCCTTGTAGCCTGCGAAGTCATCGCAGACCAGCTTGCCATTCCAAGTGCCCAGGAAGTTGCGCGCATGTTCGCCAGCACGGCTGGGGCTGAAGTCGTAAACCACAGCTTTCAACGCCGAAAACGGCGTAGTGCAGTAGGCCCAGACATACGCTCGGTGCGTTTTCTTTTTACCCGGTGCCAGCATCTGTACCGGTGTTTCATCGGCATGGACGACTCGATGGGCCAGCACTGTCTCGCGCAGTGCATCCACCAACGGTTGCAGTTGTAGGCCGGTTTGGCCGACCCACTGAGCAAGCGTCGAGCGCGGGATAGCGAGGCCAGCACGGCCAAAGATCTTTTCCTGCCGGTACAGTGGGAGATGATCGGCGAACTTGGCCACCACCACGTGGGCCAGCAAGCCGGCAGTAGGGATGCCCTTGTCGATCACCAGTGCCGGCACCGACGCTTGGATCAGCGTTTCGCACTGTCGGCAGGCCCATTTGCCACGTACATGTTGCTCAACGGTGAACACACCCGGGGTGTAATCCAGCTTCTCACTGACATCCTCGCCGATGCGCTGAAGTTGGCAGCCGCAGGTACATTCGGTGCTCTCTGGCTCATGATGAATGACAGTACGAGGAAACTGCGGCGGCAATGGCGCACGTTTGGGTTGTTGGCGTGGTTCGTCCGGTGCTGGTGCGGGACGAAGTGCTTTCAACTCGGCGTCGATGGCTTCGAGGTCGGTGCTGAGCAGGTCATCCAGCAAGCTGCCTTGCGCCGGGCTGATCTGCTCGCTGCGCTTGGCAAACTTGTGGCGTTTGAGGATGGCGATCTCGTGAGAGAGCTGCTCGATGATGGTTTTGTCGCGACGGCTCTCTTGGCCCATGGTGTCGACCTTCGACAGCAACTGCTTAGCGAGTGCGCGCAGTTGATCGGGAGTCATTTGGTCGAGATTGGGCGAGGAAGTCATGCCGTGGATTTTACCAAAGCAGCCCACCTGTCACAGTTAAAAGACCCGATTCAGAGCAACGTAATTGCGCCGTTAGCGCCAACCCGCTGCCAGGGCAGGCCCAGCACCAGCGCTTGGAGTTGTTCGGCATCGAGTTCAACTTCATGGCCTCGATGAGTGCCGGGCCAATGGAATTTACCTTGGTTCAGGCGGCGCGCGGCCAGCCAGAGGCCCACGCCATCGTGCACCAGCACTTTCATCCGGTTGGCGCGTCGGTTGGCGAACAGATAAGCGCAGTGCGGCTTCGCCGCACCGAATACGGCGACCACGCGGGCCAATGCTGTATCCGTGCCGGCACGCATGTCCATGGGCTCGGTCGCGAGCCAGATGGCGTCGATACGGATCATTGCGAGAGGCTGCGAATGAAGCGGGCGCAGCCGTCTGGATCAGAGGCAGGCCAACTCACCGTGAGTGTTTGATGCCCAGAAGAAATATCGATGCGAGCTACAGCCTGTCGAACCGGCATCGCCGCAGCCTCAAGCTTCACCGGTACAAATGCAGGTAAGGCAGAAACTTTTGGGTCACGGTAGAGGGGTATCCACTTCCGAACCAGGTTGGCGTTGATGCCGTGCCGAAGGGCTACGCTGGCAATTGATACGTCAGGGTTCAGGCATTCCTGAACAACCTGAGCCTTGAAGGATTTGGGATAAGAGGTGCGTTGGCGCATGGTGTTCCTTGAATTAAGGGCGATGGTGTCCACGTATTTTTAGGTGGACACCATCGCCCTTAATCTGCGGATTCTGTAGGTGTGTTCGCCAGACGCTTACGCTCTTGAGGCATTCGAGGCAGCTTGCAAAAAAAGGCTTGCACGCGGTTACGTGCTCGTGGGTACCGCTACGGACGCCCCAGCAGAAAAAATGCAACTCAAGTCCGAGATGACTGCTGAGGATCAAGCAGCAAGGCAACAACGACTTGACCAGCTCAAGGCCTTGCCAGTTCGGGCCGTTGAAATCGATCCAATGCGTCTTTGGTTGTAGTTGGGCTTCGCATCTGCGCGCCCCACTGCTTTCGCTACTACCGCAGCATTTCGGCTGATAGCCTTGGCGTATCGTGAATGAGAGATACACCATGACCAACAGAGGCTCGACCCTCAATGAGCGCATCGATCAGCATCTGAATGCGCTACGCAACACCCCTCACGGCCACACCTCAGGCCGCTTCCTATCATTCGTGGATGTTCCCGGCGACAGTGAAGGCAATGTGGAAGGTCCTGATCACATCCTCCGCATCCTGATGAATGACGTCGGGAACACCGTCGGTGAAGACTTCCTCAGTAATGTCGACTCGGTCCCTTTGGAGCAGTTTTGCCTCATGTCCGTAATTCGTAATGAGGGCACCGGCGGGATGCTGCGCTCCTTGCTCGACAGCTTCATGTCCGCATATGCCAATCCCGCTACCTCTGATGAGGCAATCGCCATCCTGAAGCGCCTCGAAGAGCTCAAAACTGTGCCAGTTCCAGCCTCCAACTAACAGGTTCTGGCACACCTCTTAGGACCACATCCTGCTCCTACAACTCGGGAGCGGGACACTCAAGCTGGCTCCTATGGATCTCAGCCCCGCGAGTCAATCAACTGCAGACAAGCATGAAGCCATGAACGAAATCTTCGAGTGGGTGGGTACGATTTGCGGAATCACCGGGGCGGCGTTGATCGCTAGTAACGTTCGCTTATCCCCTTGGGGATGGTGGTTGTTTTTGATCTCAAGCCTGGCCTTGTGCAGCTACGGCCTAATCGTAGGCGCTTACGGGATTCTCCTACTCAACCTTTGCTTCGTCTTGACGAACCTGCTTGGCATTGTGCGTGTCTGGCTGCCGTATATGCGTTCGCGTGGTCGGATCACAACCGTCCACTCCGAAATCCACCTCTGATCGAATGACACTCCCTGGGCGGCGTACCAAGAATTCGTAGATTTTTGAGGCACGCCGCTTCTGCCACTCGAAACCTGCACTTCCAATGGAGCCATCTTCAGAGGAGTGCACCAGCATGAAAAACACACGCTCTATTGTCCGGGCCCCACAGATGGCCCTGGATTTCAGCTTTCAGCTACCTACTCACGTTTCCATCAACAGCAGATCTCCAGCGCTGGTTCGCGCTGAAGAGGACGACCAGGTCCAAGCGCCAAGTAAACGCAGCGCCGGCGCAGAACTTGGTGACATGGTGGTTGACGACCGCGTGCTCTCCCAGGGGATCACGACCTGGCGAAGTCTGATCGATTTCGCAATCCGTACCGGACACACTGAACTCTATGAAAGCGAGGATGGACGACAAGGTCTCCGTCGGCCGGGTTTCCGCTATGCCCCAATTTCCCGGCTGCCGGAACGCGCCCCGGAGTATGTGAAAGACGTACTCACGGGCCGGCTCGCATCCTACTTGGAGCAGAAGAAGCTGCATCTGACATCGGCAAGGGTTGCCGCGGACGATACCTTCAAGGCCCAGGTGGTGTTGGATGGCTCAACCTTCCAGATCTCGATCTTCGAAGGACGAAAGCTTGATTCGACCTGGTCGTTCAAGCTTATGGATCTGCCGAGAACACCAGGACTGAAGGCCGACGATGAGGAAGCACAGCAGGCATTCGTCGCCAAAAGGATCAAGCGCATCCAGCGAGAGGGCCGTATCGCTGGCGGAGACGCTCGACTGATCAGCAAAGCAGTCATTCGAGCTGTGGAGTCGATCCTCAAGAACATCGAGGTATCGAAATGACCACATCCACTGTCAATCACCAGGTGATCCAGCATCTCTTGGGGAGTGGTCACCCAGATCTGAAGTATGGCGGAGTAACCGCCGGTCTGGTCGCGATCGCGGCCGAGGAGGTTGCAGGTCAACTCCTTGATTTCGGATTCCGTCTCCATTCGGCTTTTCAAGATGGGTTGGCTGTAGTCCAGAACTACTACGAGCCACGTTCCGGCGCTTACATTCCAGACGTTGGGCTCTCAATCGGAATATTTGAATGCAAGGGATCTCCAACCCTGAAGGTGATGCTCAGGGTAGCCCCACCCTCTGCTGATATGCCTCCCGGGCCGGATGGTCTATTCGATCCAGCAATACGAGTACGGCGGGTTTGGTTCATGCCGCTGAATGATGCTGCAAGACCTTCAGACCTGGTTGAGTACCTACGCAAGTTCCCTGGCCAGAGCTTGAGGGCTGCAGCATGAGCACTCCGAGTCGCCCGTTAGTAACGCCTATAGACCTGGCTGCACTCCGTGAGGCGTTTCGGCTGAGCCAGCAACAGGTAGCCGAGATTCTGGGGGTTCATCGAACCACCGTAATCGACTGGGAGAAAGGGAACCAACCCAACTGGCTACACCTGGCCTGCCTGGGGATTCCTACAACCCTGGTGCTTCGCAGCGCAGTGTCGGCGCTCACTGCCGAGGACCTCATTTCAGCCCGCGGTTACTTGAACCTCGAGCAGGCCGAGCTGGCATGTCACCTAGGTGTTCACGTCCGAACGGTCCGAACCTGGGAGAGCAAAACTCCTCCCACCTGGTTACCGATTGCGCTCATCGGCCTTTCGCTGCAGTTACAGGCCCCCTTCTGGCACGCCCGCATCGCGACAAAATGAGCACAACCCAAAGGCACTCCGCCAGCGGTACAGCGAATAGGAATTCAAGAGCATGATCACCCTCAGCACCCCAAATGGCCCAACCGTTCAATACGCCAGCACCGATATTGCAGTGGCCATGATGGACTTCGCGCGGACACACATGACTGGCTACCTGGTCCAGGCGATCGAAGACCCAGAGGCCAAGTTCGGCATGCGCTTCGAAGCAATCCAAATCAACAACGAACTTACCTCCACCTCCACCACCATCACCGTGCACTGAAGGACACCGAGATGACACTGGCAAAAACCACCAGTTCGACGTTTACGGTTGACGTCCTGGGGGACCAAAAGGTGCCTGGTGACCTGATTCACCATGCCTTGATGCAATTTCTGGCTGACTTTTCCATCAAGGTCAACGAAGTCAGTACCCGGGAACTGGGTGTCGCTGAGACCTTGCTCAGCTGCGCTGAGCACGGCAGTGATCCGTCCTTCTTTGGTCTGCAGGTCGATGCCGACCGGCTGGACGAGACGATCCATACCCAGCTCGAGCGGTCGGTAACTAGCTCCCTCAATGAGGGGGTGTTGAGCCAGATCAGTTGGGTGCTGACCCATCGGGGCCCCGACGCTGCGCTGGACATTCTCGGTGAGCTCGAGATGGCCACGAATCATGCAGTAAGCAGTTTCGGCAAAGCGATGATTCGCGAGGTCTCTCTTTGGGTAATGCTCGAGGACAATCGACCTCTGTCGTTGATCTGGAGCCAGGCCACCATTGATGAGTATCAGAAAGCTCAGTTGGCGACACGAAATGATGATGTCGACATCGATAGCCTTTTGACTGATGTGATCCTGGGCCTGGTCGGTCAGACCGGAGCCACTATCTGCAACCGTACGGTATTCGAGCGGGTGCAGTGGCTGTCACAGGCCATCGGCCCGCAAGCCGCAAATGGTGTACTCGCTGACTTAACCCTTCTTACCTGACCGGGAGTTCACATGGCTCGCATCACTTTCATGACTGATCGAGTGATCAATGGAAAGAAAAGCTACCACGTGACTAAGGATGGCCCGTGTGTAGCCACCATCTACTACGTCGACAAGGCTGCTCTCAAGGAAAATGGCGGCGGGCTTAACCGACCTCATTGGGTCCTGAAGCATTTATCAGGAAGAGTCGATCGGCACCCCTCCCTTGCAGAAGCGAAACTCGACGCGGCCAAAATTTAGCCTGTCGATGGCTACGTGGCGGCACTGATGAGAATTCCAGCCACGTTGGTTGAGTTGAACTGATCAGTGCCATCGTTACTCTGGCTGCCTCCCCTGATAATGAGGCAACCCCATGTGGTTTAAGCATCTGCTTGCGTACTCCCTTACCCAGGACCTGCAACTCACCGCGGAGGTTCTCGAACAGGCATTGAAAGGCAAGCCTGCTCGCCCCTGTGAGAATCAGGAACTCACTACCTACGGCTTTACCGCCCCTCTGGGAAAAGGGCCTGATGCGCCGCTCGTGCACGCGAGTCAGGGCTTTTTCCTGGTAGCGGCGAAGAAGGAAGAACGCATCCTTCCCGGCAGCGTGGTAAACGATGCGGTCAAAGAGAAGGTCGAGGAAATCGAGACTGCGCAGTGCCGGAAGGTCTACAAGAAGGAACGTGATCAGCTGAAGGACGACATCATCCAGGCTTTCTTGCCACGCGCGTTTGTGCGCCGCTCCACCACGTTCGCGGCAATTGCTCCAAGTCTGGGGCTGATCCTGGTTGATACCTCCAGCGCAAAAAAGGCGGAGGACCTCCTTTCCACACTCCGCGAGGTCCTCGGGTCCCTCCCGGTGCGCCCGGTCAGCGTCAAGGTCGCCCCAAGCGCTACCCTCACTGACTGGGTTAAAACTCAGAAGGCAGCCGGTGACTTCCATGTCCTGAGTGACTGCGAGCTTCGAGATACCCATGAAGACGGTGGCTCGGTCAAATGCAAAGCTCAGGATTTGACCAGCGAGGAAATCCAACTTCACCTGTCCGCGGGAAAGTTGGTCACCCAGCTGGCGCTGGCCTGGTCGGATAAGCTGTCTTTCATCCTTGACGACAAGATGGCTATCAAGCGTCTCCGGTTTGAAGATCTCCTGCAGGATCAAGCAGAACAAGACGGCGGCGAGGATGCCTTAGCCCAATTTGATGCCAGCTTCACCTTGATGATGCTGACTTTCGCCGAGTTCCTACCAGCACTCTTCGAGGCACTAGGCGGTATCGAGGTTCCGCAAGGCGTCTAACCTAGAATGCCCATCGATCGATGGGCATTTTTCCAGGAGCACTGAATGTTCAGCCCCAAGCAGTTCGCAATGAACCATCTCGGTACCGACGAGCTACCTGACACCCTAGCGATGGAGCAGGTACTGGACCTTCTGCTAGCTGCCCATACCGCAGCAGGTGATCAGCGTTCTGACCTCGACGAGTCTCGCATCAGGGATCTGCGTAAGGCACTGGCTGACATCGAAAGCGCTACCAAGGACCCGGTCTCTGCTCTAGTGGCAAAGCGGGCCCTTACCAACGATGAGGATTAAGAGTCCATGACTCAAGACGTCACCAGAAACCTGTGCGCTCGGCCTGCGCTTGAGATCATTTCCAAAGGTCGCACGGAAATCATCGCCTGGAACCAGGTGGTTCAAGGACTGAAGGTCTTATTCAATTTCACCGGTATCGATGTCACCGAGTGGAAAGAGGCAGAACCGGACATGCTCGAACTGAGGCTTGAGCGTGGTAATCAATCCTCGATTATTTGGTTCAAACCTCTGGCAAGGGGTGTCACCGACATGCCGGTTTTTCCTGTGATGGTGGGTGCCAAATTCATGGCATGCAAACCGTCCGCCACGCCGCACGACGACTGTGAGATCACCTACTTCTACTTGCCTTGGGACTGCACGGCACAGGATCTGATCGATATCGCTTTCGGCGAGGTCACCTACCCGTGGATCGAGACAGTCCAGAACTTCTCAGCTGCCTACGCTATGTCAGCTCCCATCGAGCGCTTCCCTCGGTGTGCCCTCGTCATGCTGATGGATAGCAGCACGAAGGACGATCAGCGTGGCTCGGTCTACTTCAAGCTCTGGCATCAAACCGAAAACTCAGTAGAACTCCTGGAGCTGGAGCATACCAACAGTCCATTTTCAGCTGCTGAGCAAGCGAAGCAGCTTGGCTATTCCCCAACCGTCTACCGCTGCCACAGCGGTTGCATCGTCCCATTTCTACCCACCAGCGGATTCGATTTCCTATGAACATGCGCGCGGCCTTTGCCGCACTTTTGACTCTTAGTCCCATGGCAGCCGGCGCGGCGGATCTGCTTGAGTTCAAGAACCCGGTTTCTTCGGAACTGCGTGTAGAGGCTATTCTCTGCAAATCTCCGGAGTCGCTTTTCCTGCTTTACGAAGGGAGCACGCTTGCGATGAAGGGTGGCGGACAGAATGCGTTCCAGTCCTACTTCCAAGCCTCCGCCACGGCCCTGGAGAAAGCTGGCGAATGTGTTCTGGAAAAGGAACCACAGAAGGTCAAGGTGACGGCTATGGCCACACTGACCAACCCACTCAAAATGCCCGCCGGCGGCAAAGTCTACGGTCGGTTCAACATGAAGGGGCTTAACCGTGATGTGTATGCAATGTCGGAGGACCTGCCAGGGCTGACCGCCTACATCAACAAGGCGGTGAATACTGCCGACAAATAGCAACTTAAAATCGATGCGTACTTGATCATTTTGACGGGTCCGCACATTTACTGTCGCGCCTCCTATCCGCGCGGCTGCGAGGGGAAATTGAAAGTCTCTGCACTCCTTCATCGCTATAACGAAAGCGTTGAGCGCCGTCAGTCACATGCACTTCAGCTCGACACCCAGATTCGACGGTTGGAATCATCCACCCGTCGTTCAGGTGGTCGGCTGGAAACCCGGCTAAGCCTTGCTCGTCATCGAAGGGACAACCTTGATCGAGAGCATCGTGCTGCAGCTGACTGGAAAACGACAGTCGCGGTACCGCTATTCAACATCCTGTCAAAGCAACTGGGTCGGTATTACCGCGGAACCATCCTTGCCGGGGACACAGCAGATTCGTTGCGAATCAGCTTTCGCCTGGCCCCTGATACTGATCAGATGGTTGGCCCCCGAGCACTCACAATCACGATGCAGCCGGAGGGTGCGCCGCTTAGGCTCTCGATCATTCGGGCCGTATGTGATGAGCATGGCCGGTGGCACGAGGAACACCTCTCCTCAGATACCCGTATCGCTGATTTGGCGTCTTGCATGATGGAAAAAGCCCGGCAGTGAGCCGGGCTTTTTTGTCGTATTTCTTCAATTTGGTGAGGGCTCAGATTCCACCCACTGCCTTACGGCTGGGATGCCATAGGCGTCTTGTTCGATCAAGTAGACGTTGGTAATCAGCTCACCCGGCTGCTCTACACACCCTTTTTCCGATGTGCATATCTTGGGGGCCTTCTTCACGTATGGCGTTTCCTGGCGGCACTCTATCGCTGACCACTTCGCCTTGCAGACGAACCCCTCTAATTTGAGGTCCTCGACCAGGTTACGTGTGGTTGAGCTCGGGCTCTGAATCCAACCCGCGGCGCACCCAGACACCAGAGCTGCCCAGATGATGAGAGAAGAACGCATCAGATTACCGAGCAACATTTTCTTCCTGGATACGCTGATAGATCTCTTCGCGATGGACTGGCACATCTTTCGGGGCATTGATCCCCAAGCGAATGTGACCTTGATTGTTAGCCACCACGGTTACAGTGATGTCATCACCGATGTTGATGGTCTCGCCGACGGTACGGGTCAGGATGAGCATAGGGCACCTTCTTTGGTGGTTGATCCATGACTCACCTTAACGACTGAATAGTCCTGGTACCAGCAAAGAGGGGGGGCGGATTTCAGGACTGCGTTTTGACTTGGAATCATCCGCCCACTGGTTAATCTCGGCCAGTCATCATTTGCCGGATCAGCATGTGAAGCAGGTAATCCCCCACAAACGACTGATACTCATCGTGAGTTTCGCAGCCTCTATCGCGGCTACGATTGGTGCGATTCAGTACAGCCACACAACGCCAGGCGCGTTGCCGGTAACCACCTCCACAGAGTCGAGCGATGAGATCGTGAAGGCTTCAATTCAGGAGGATTTTCTGAAGGCCCCCGCCAAGTTCGACATCTCCACGGCGGCGAAAAGGCTGTCGGACGTCACCATCGAAGGGGGCTATCACATTTGCTCTCCTAAGGACGAGATAACGGCGGATCAGTACATCGACATCTCGCGCATGCTGGACACACAGCGCTCCCATGCTGTCGAGTTCAAAAAAGCGGTTGATCTCGCATTAAGTGCACCGGAAGGCGTATCAGATTGCACCTTCAGGGTGCTGACGCTGATCGATCGAGCAACGCCGTGAAGGGAAATGAAAAAGGGGCCTCAATTGGCCCCTCGGTCACTGGCAGCTTACTGTGCCCAGCCCTTGACAGTATCGGCGCCCCACTTTTCCTTCCACTCCTTCAGGGTTTTGTGGTTACCACCTTTGGTTTCAACCACTTCCCCGGTGTGAGGATTCTTGAAGCGCTTCAGCGTGCGAGCACGACGAGCACCTTTGCGATCGACTTTCTCTGGCGCTCGCCGGTCTGGATCAAGAATGGCGATGACGTCCTTCAAGCCTTTTCCGTAGGAGCCAAGGAGCTCATTCAGCTTGCCGTTGAACTCGGCCTCGGATTGGTATCCAGGGCTGTTGATGATCTCTTCTCGTTGCTTTTGAAGATCCTGGATCTGAGCTTCAATCGCTGCAACCTGCTGGACTTTCGAAACCATTTTGTACCCCTTCCTGTTGTAGTAAATGGCATGCCGCTATGGATGTAATCGGGCTCTTCGCATTTAAGGGTGTAGCTGATTTCTAAACCCTCCTGACTTCAGCAAGCACCTGGCTATGTAATTGGTTAAATTTCTAAAGCCCAAGGCGGTACCTCGTAAGTGCTCAAGTCGCCCGTTGATAGCTTCTGTTGGACCGTTGCTGGTTCCTGGCCGGTCGAAGTAGGCAAGGATGCTCTCAGCG
>NZ_MBPN01000132.1 GCF_001695625.1 Pseudomonas defluvii | reverse complement strand
CCATTTGCTGTCATCCTTTCGAGGACGACAGCTTAAACTACCCCGTAGTCACTGTCTCAAAAGGTGGATCCACTATAGTTGGCGTGCCCTTGAAGTCGGCGTTGCGGGAAATTCTGGCCAATATCATTCGGGTCGAAACACGTCTGTTCAACTTGAACAAGGCGTTTCACTTGCGATATCACTCGGCCCTGCACCTGGGAATGTGGCGCGGCCCTTATCACACGGCGGGAGAATTCATCGAAGCAACCTGGCTGCCGCTCCTGCACCTTTACCAGCATGAGATCGCCACCGAGCACCCCGCCTTGGCGGCTTACTTGCTTGGGCAGGGGCTGCGCAGTGTCATCCGGTCGGTACTGGAGGACATGCCGAACCAGCTCGAATCCTCGGCGTTACTCGATAGCCTGGTCGCCATGGCGCTCGGTTGCCTGCGCCCCTCAACATTCGACTAACACGCCGTCGTGCAGGCCGTGCCTCCCCTCAGTCTCAGCTAAGTTTTGCTACGTATCTTCTCCCCGGCGCACGTTCAGCGCAGCTCAGGAGAGGCTAGCCGCCCATGAATTCCGCAAAAGCCGGATGGCTAAACAAAGTACCCGAGGTGACGCTGTCATTCTGGGTGATCAAGATTCTTTCCACGACGGTGGGTGAAACCGGCGCGGATTTTCTGGCCGTGGATGCCGGTTTCGGTGCCGGTTGGACCAGTATCGGCATGGCCGTCCTGCTGGCACTCGCGTTGCGTTTTCAACTGCGCACCAAGGCCTACTCTCCCTGGATCTACTGGCTAACCGTGGTGCTGGTGAGCATCGTCGGTACACAGATCACCGACATTATGACCGACATGCTCGATATCAGCCTGTACACCAGCACGGCGGTCTTTTCCGTGCTGCTGGCGATCAACTTCCTGGTCTGGTACCGAGTGGAACACAACCTGTCGATCCGCGAAATTGTCACTCCGCGGCGGGAACTTTTTTACTGGACGACCGTGCTCTGCACCTTTGCCCTCGGCACTGCCGCGGGCGATCTGGCCACCGAAGCGCTGGGTCTGGGCTTCACACTCGGCGCCGTGATTTTCGGTGCGCTGATCGCCGCGACACTGGTGGCCTGGCGCCTAGGCGGCAACGTGGTGTTGACCTTCTGGATCGCATACATCCTGACCCGTCCGTTTGGTGCCTCACTCGGCGATTTGCTGACTCAGGCCAAAACCTACGGTGGCCTCGGCATGGGTTCCGCCTGGACCAGTGCCATCTTCCTCTGCGTCATTGTTCTTCTGGTTGCGGTCGCGCAAATCAGTGTTGGCAACCGCAAAGCGGTTACTCAGTAAATTTTCAAAAGCCTATCAAGGAATCGTCATGCCTCCACTCCAACAGGTCATTCGCAACGTCGCCATTGTCTCGTCCATCTTCTTGCTCAGCATCGCTGCCGGTTGCTCGAAACCTGCCGACAAACCCGGGGCTGGCACGCCGGCCACGTCCGTGAGCGCATCGGCCCAGTCCGGTTCAAAGCTGGGTGATTTGTCCGAGTTCAGCAGCATCGCCGTCGATGTCGCCGCGCTCGTAGACAAGAACGACCTGGCGGGGGCGAAAACCCGCATCAAGGATCTCGAAACGTCCTGGGACTCCGCCGAAGCAGGGATCAAACCCCGCGCCGCCAGTGACTGGCATGTGCTGGACAAAGCCATTGACCGGGCACTCGATGCCCTGCGCGCCAGTACGCCGAAACAGATTGACTGCAAAGCAACAATGGATGATCTGTTGAAGGCCTTCGATTCGTTCAAGGGCAAGCAATGACCGACAACCGTACATTGGGTTGAACCGACGGCGGACAAACGCCGGCTCAGGTGCTTCAATACAGGCGCGACGGTCATGACCGCCGCGCCTTTTTTTCGGAGCGGGACATGCGCATATTGCTGGTCGAAGATGACCCAATGATTGGTGATGCCATTCAGAGCGCGCTGAACGATGCGAGCTACGCCACAGACTGGGTGAAAAACGGACTCACGGCCCTTGAGGCACTGATAACCCAGGCCTATGACCTGGTGCTGCTGGATCTCGGGTTGCCCGGTAAAGACGGGCTCGATGTGCTTGATGGTATTCGCGGCCGCAACAACCCGGTGCCAGTGTTGATCATCACCGCACGGGATGGCCTCGATGATCGCCTGCGTGGCCTCGACGGCGGCGCTGACGATTTCTTGCTCAAACCCTTCGCCATGGCCGAGCTACTTGCCCGTATGCGTGCCGTATTGCGCCGCAAAGGCGGCAGCGCCCAGTCATTGCTGGACAACGGTGTGGTGTCGCTGGATCTGATATCCAAACAAGCTACCACCGCCGAAACCCGCGATGTTCAGCTGTCCAACCGCGAGTTCGCCTTGCTGCAGGCACTGTTGATTCGACCTGGTGCCATTCTTTCGCGCAGCGAACTCGAAGACCGCATTTATGGTTGGGGCAACGAAGTGGAAAGTAACGCGGTGGAGTTCCTGATTCACGCACTGCGGCGAAAGTTGGGAAGCCATGTCATCAAGAACGTCAGGGGAATGGGATGGATGGTTTCAAAAAACGCTTGAGCGACTCGGTACAGTTACGGTTGTCTGTAACGCTGTCGCTAGCCATCCTGATCGTAGCGGTGCTGGCTGGTTTTTTCGCTTTCGTCTCTGCGCTCAACGAGGCGCACGAAATGCAGGACGAGACCCTGCGTCAAGTGGCCGTCCTTTTTGAGCGGCAGCAGATGACCCTGCATTACCCTACGGTTGAGCAAGTCGTTGACGACGACGAAGAGTCCAGGGTCATCGTGCAATACCTGGCGGATAGTAGCAAAGCGACCAGCAATGATGACGCCACGCTGCCGTTGCCATTTCCCTCAACACTGGCCAATGGCTTGTCTACTGTGAATATTGCAGGCGAAAACTTTCGCGTGTTGGTCAGGGCAACGGCCGGTGGCGAACGCATTGTTGTCGCCCAAGAGGCCGATGTGCGTGACAAAGAAGCGCGAGAGAGCGCCTGGCACAGTCTGATGCCGTTTCTCATCCTGTTTCCGGTACTGTTACTGGTGGTAAGCGATCTGGTGCGCAAACTGTTCCGCCCCATCGCGACCCTCTCGAACGAAATCGATCAGCGCGACAAACAGGCGCTGCACCCTATTGATGAAAACCACCTGCCGACCGAGATCCGGCCTTTCGTCGTCGCCATCAATCGGCTGCTGGCGCGTGTTGCGCAGTCCATGGAAGCCCAGCGTCGCTTCATCGCTGACGCAGCTCACGAACTGCGTTCTCCGATGACGGCCTTGTCACTGCAAGCCGAACGGCTTGCGACCACCGAAATGTCGACGCAGGCCCATGAATGCCTGTTGCCGTTGTCCCGGGGAATAGAGCGCAGTAGAAAGCTGATCGATCAACTACTGGCCCTGGCGGCTGTACAATCGAACCTGGATCGGCCACAGACATCAGTTTCGGTTCATGAGGTGTTTCGGCAGGTATTGGAGGATCTACTGCCGCTGGCAGAGCTCAAAGGCATCGACATCGGTGTCGAAGGCGCAGAAGACGTACAGGTCATTATCAACGAAATGGATCTGTTAATCCTGGTCAAGAATCTGGTGGACAACGCTATCCGTTATACCCCCATTGGCGGACGAGTGGACCTGACGGTCGAGGTGGAGCAGGAGAGCGTGATCCTTCAAATCAAGGACTCAGGCCCCGGCATCAGCACAGCAGAACAAAGGCTGGTGTTCGATCCGTTTTACCGCAGCCTGGGAACCGATGAACCAGGTTCGGGGCTCGGCTTATCCATCGTCAAGGCGATAGCCGATCGTGCGGGGGCACGCATCCAATTGAGTTTTTCGGATGAGAGGAAGAAGAGCGGCCTATGTGTTTCGGTATGGTTGAGAAGAGGCCTATTATCAGCGGCGGGTTGAATAGTTTAAGCGGACAGCATTCAAGCAATTAAAGGCTGGGTAGGGACAGATGAATCGTCAAAAGAAAATAAAACAGTTATTAAAGGCTCACGCCAAAAAAGCCAGTGCCAAATTGGCACCTAAAAACAAGCCAAAATACATTAGTAAAGCGGATCGTTTGAAGTTGGCCGCTGAACCTGATCAGGAGGCGACTATCTCCTCTGAGCACTGATTTTTGTATCTTGAGTGCTGCCCCAAGGTCCAAGTGCTCAAGCGAGTACGGCTTGGCGCTGATCACAATGCGCGGGAAGGCACTGCGCAAAAGGTTGCCGAGCCCCTCGGCGCGCTGCAGTGAATGAGTGGCCAGCGCTATAGGTTTGCTACCATTAACGAACGGCATCGAGATGGAGGTCTGCAGCTTGCAGAGTCGGCCTTCGCCTCCCTGGCATTGACCCACTTGTTGCAAGCCTGCCTGACCACATTGGAGGTGCAATGCGCATTCCATTGTTTTACGCGGTGTCCGCTGCACTGTTCTTGAGCGGGTTTTCCTGCCTGGCGCAACCACTGGATGCGACCGAGAGCGCAAACACTGCCGATACAGCGGCTGTCACGGCGGCGGCCAAAGATGCCGTGTTTACCCAGGAACAGCTGGATCAAATGCTCGCGCCCATTGCGCTATACCCGGACCCGCTGCTGGCACAGGTGCTGATGGCCACCACATACCCCGGGGAGGTCGCCGAAGCGGTAACCTGGTCCAAAGCACACCCGGACGCCAAGGGTGATGATGCGGTCAAGCAAGTGGCGAACCAGCCCTGGGACCCGAGCGTGCAGGCTCTGGTTGCGTTCCCGCAGGTTCTGGCAACGCTGGGACAAGATCCCGTCTGGGTACAGCGCCTGGGCGATGCCTTCCTGGCGCAACCCGACGATGTCATGGGTGGCGTGCAACGCTTGCGTCATCAGGCGCAAGCAGCAGGCAACCTTCACAGCAACCAATATCAGAACGTGACGGTTCAGGCTGCTACGGCCCCGGCTCCCACGAATGCGGCCTCCGCCCCCGCCAGCAGTACCTCGACCATCATCATCCAGCCTTCCGATCCGCAGGTGGTGTACGTACCCAGTTATAACCCGACAACCACCTATGGCACCTGGGCCTATCCCGCGTCACCTCCGGTGTACTACCCACCGCCGCCGGCCTATTACCCCGGCTCGGCACTGCTGGCTGGGCTGGCATTCGGTACCGGTGTGGCGATCATCGGCTCGTTGTGGGGCGATTGTGACTGGGGCAATAACGACATTGACATCGACGTCAATCGCTACAACACCGTCAATCGAAACAACCAAATCACCAACAATCAGAACAAGTGGCAGCACAACGCCGTTCACCGCGATGGTGTTCCCTATCGAGACAGCAGGAGCCGCGAACAGTACGGCCGGCAACTGAACGGTGCCAATCAGCGTGAGGCTTATCGCGGGGACAATGCGCAGCGAGCCCAGGCTCGTGAGAAGGCCCGGGGTTCCATGGACAAGTACGGTATGGAACGACCGGCCACCAGCAACCGCGAAGCCCGTGATCGCGCGAATGCAGCTCAGCCCGGCGCCTCGGACAACAATCGGTTGCAAGCAGGTAACGACAGGCCGAAGTCATCTGACAGGGGCCAAGGTACAGCCAGAAACACTCGGGAGAGTCAGCCAACCAGGAAGGCCACCCAGGAACGTGGCCAGGGCGAGTTGCAGGCGCGCTAGGCTGCGCAAAAACGGTCTTCCGCCAGCACCGGCAGTGCCCGCAACAATGTATTCGCCGGCGCTCGCTCGCCGTCCCAGGCTGACGCACAAGCCAGTCGTGGCCGTACCAGCCAGGTATCCGCCCAGCGCCCCAGTGCCTCGCGATCAGCCGGCAACCCGATCAGTCGGCCGTCCAATCCACCTGCGCGTCAAAGGGGAGGGCGACGTTGAAAAACATTCCTCGAGTAACGGCCCTCATCGGCCTGTGCCCTCATGCCTTGGTGATAGCCGCCAGTGTGGCATGGTCGTGCATTGCCGCCGCACAGCAGGCATTTCCAACGCCTGAAAAGGCCGCTGAAGCGTTCGTTGAAGCCGTGGGGACGGAGCATGCCGATCAGGCACGTTTAACCGAGTTGCTCGGTGAGGAATGGCGCAGTTTCATTCCGCGCGAAGGCGTGCAGCGCAGCGATGTGGATGCGTTTTTGCAGCAATACCATGAACAACACCGCATTGAAAAAACTGGCGATAACAAGGCGCTTCCTTCAGTGGGCAGTGACCACTGGACACTGCCCATACCCCTGATAAAAGGCCAGGATGGTTGGCGTTTCGACATCAAGGCCGGTAGTGCCGAAATCCGTGCACGTCGAATTGGCCGCAACGAACTCGCTGCGCTGCAATCGGTGCTGACCTATCACGACGCCCAGATGGACTATGCATCAGTCGACCGTGATGGTGACGGCGCACTCGAATATGCGCAGAAAATCTTCAGCACTCCCGGCAAGCATGATGGCCTCTACTGGGCGGACGACGACAGCGGTCAGATCAGCCCGTTGGGGCCGCTGTTCGGCAAAACCATTGCCGGTGAAGACTGGCATGGTTACCGCTTTAGGATTCTGGATGGCCAAGGTCCTTCGGCACCTGGCGGCGCCTACAGCTACCTCATCGGTGACAAAATGAGCCGTGGCTTCGCACTGATCGCCTGGCCGGCGAAGTATGCTGACACCGGGGTGATGAGTTTCATGATCAGTCATGAAGGGCAGGTGTTCGAGAAAGACCTGGGGCCTGCTGGTGACAAGTTGGCGCAGTCGATGAAGCGCTTTGATCCAGATGACAGTTGGAAGGAGGTTACTGTAGATCACGACTAGCACGTGGGGCGGCGGTCAGTAGGAGCGCCTGACTTTTACCTGTCGTGCTGATCGTTGTACTCGCGACTGGTACTCTGTGTCGTCTGCCTGCGCGCTGAACTGTCTACCGAGGCCATGCATGCCACTGTCTATCCGTACTGAAACCTGCTGGATCGATACGCCATACGGGCGACTGTTTTGTCGTCGCTGGTTTCCTCTGAGCGTATCAAGCAATACGCAAAAGCCACCGATCATTCTTTTCCATGACTCCCTTGGTTGCGTCTCGCTATGGCGGGATTTCCCCCAGCGGCTGTGCCAGACAACCGGGCATGAGGTCATTGCCTATGATCGGCTCGGCTTCGGGCAGTCCGACGCTTACCCCGGGCAATTACCGCTGCACTTTATCCGCAACGAAGCCGAGTGTTTTTTTGCGTACCTCCGGGCCGCGTTGAAGATCGATCGTTTTATTGCCCTGGGCCACAGCGTTGGCGGCGCCATGGCGGCGAGCTGTGCGTCCTTGTATGCACCGGTGTGCATGGGGTTGATTACCCTGTCGGCGCAGGCGTTCGTCGAGGACCTGACGTTGCAAGGCATTCGAACGGCCGAGGTGCAATTCGAACAGCCGGAGCAGATGGCGCGGCTTGAGAAGTATCACGGCGACAAAGCAGCGTGGGTGTTGTCCGCCTGGACCCGTACATGGCTTTCCCAGGCCTTCAGGGCGTGGACTATTGAACGCACGATTGACGCACTCCATTGCCCACTGCTTGCCATCCATGGCCAGTACGATGAGTACGGGTCGACGCTGCATCCGATGCGTATCGCAAAACTGACGACATCCACGGGTCAGTATTTGATCGTGGATGATTGCCACCATGTCCCCCATCGGGAGGCACCTGAAGCCGTGCTTGAGGCGGTCGGTCATTTTCTCGGTGTTTCCTCGACGACCCTCCGCACAGCCTGCACGTAATCCATATGACCGGTTACCTCGCCAAGTGAGCATGCCGTAGCCTGAGGTACCGAAACATCCTATTGTTGAGCAGTGGGGGATCACAGAGAGGACCGCGCGATGAGCAACGAACAGGAAGCACCTGAGACACACGGTGTGACGGTGAAGTTACTTGCAACGCTTGACCTTGGCCCTGAGATCGCCGGCATGGCAGGGCGCCAACTCAGAATGCGCCTGGTGACTATCGAACCCGGAGGCGTCTTCGGCCCGATGCACAGCCATAAAGACAGACCAGGTACCGTTTACATCTTGCAAGGCACGATTACGGACCATCGTAATGGTGTCGCCACGGACTACGGGCCGGGAGTAGGGTGGCCCGAGGACAGGAACACCACCCACTGGCTTGAGAACAGAGGTGCGATTCCGGCGGTGGAGATCTCGGTCGATATCGTCAGGCAAGCGTAAATACAGGCCCGACCGTTAATGCGATCGGGCCTGTCAATATCCTCATCTGCTTTGAATTGTGTTATTGCGGCCACAACTAAATACAGCGTGTCTTAAAAGTACAAACGCATTCATTGCCGTATTCATATCAATCGTATCCGCTGGGTGTAAGGCTCACCTGCACCGTGCGTTGAATCTTGAATACCTGAGCCTGCCAGAACGCCGGGTGCGGCGTGAGGCTGCGCAGCAGCAACGCGGGTTGCTGCTCTGCAGCCTGGCCTGACGTGGCGGGACCGGCCAGCGGCCATTGCTCAAAAGCACAAGACTTCCGGCCGAAAAGCCGGATAATGGCGGCCAAATCGTTTGGCTCGTATTCAGGTAATCCCGCATGGAAATCAAGGTTAACTTTCTCGACAACCTTCGGCTTGAAGCCAAGTTCGATGACTTTACGGTGGTGGCTGATCAACCTATCCGCTACAAGGGTGATGGCTCCGCACCGGGTCCGTTCGATTACTTTCTGGCTTCATCGGCTTTGTGTGCGGCTTACTTTGTGAAGTTGTATTGCCAAACGCGCAATATTCCCACCGACAACATTCGCCTGTCGCAGAACAATATTATTGATCCGGAAAACCGCTACAACCAGATCTTCAAGATTCAGGTCGAGTTGCCAGCGGATATTTCCGAGAAAGACCGCCAGGGCATTTTGCGCTCCATCGACCGTTGTACGGTAAAGAAGGTCGTGCAAACCGGGCCTGAGTTTGTGATTGAAGAGGTGGAAAACCTGGATGCCGATGCCCAGGCATTGCTGATGCTGAACTCAGCGTCAGACGCGAGCACTTACATCCCCGGCAAGGACCTGCCACTGGAACAGACCATCGCCAACATGTCGGGCATTTTGGCCGGCCTGGGCATGAAGATTGAAATCGCTTCGTGGCGCAATATCGTCCCTAATGTATGGTCGCTGCACATTCGCGATGCGCACTCGCCAATGTGCTTCACCAACGGCAAGGGCGCGACCAAGGAAAGCGCACTGGCGTCGGCGTTGGGCGAGTTTATCGAGCGGCTGAACTGCAACTTCTTCTACAACGACCAGTTTTGGGGCGAAGACATCGCCAATGCGGCGTTCGTGCATTACCCGAACGAGCGCTGGTTCAAGCCTGGCCGTAGAGATGCACTGCCGGCTGAGATTCTCGACGCGTACTGCCTGGAAATTTACAACCCTGACGGGGAGCTACGCGGCTCGCACCTGTACGACACCAACTCTGGCAACGTAGAGCGCGGCATCTGTTCTCTGCCGTATGTGCGCCAGTCAGACGGTGAGGTGGTGTATTTCCCGTCCAACCTGATCGAAAACCTCTTCCTCAGCAATGGCATGAGTGCCGGTAACACGCTGGCTGAAGCGCAGGTGCAATGCCTGTCGGAAATTTTCGAGCGTGCGGTGAAGCGCGAAATTCTGGAAGGTGAAATCGCACTGCCTGATGTCCCGCACGACGTGCTGGCGAAATACCCCGCTATTCTCGCCGGTATTCAGGGGTTGGAAGAGCAGGGCTTCCCGGTGCTGGTGAAGGATGCGTCCCTTGGCGGGGCGTACCCGGTGATGTGCGTCACCTTGATGAACCCGCGTACTGGCGGCGTATTTGCCTCGTTCGGGGCGCACCCAAGCTTTGAGGTGGCGCTGGAGCGCAGCCTGACGGAACTGCTGCAGGGCCGCAGTTTTGAAGGCCTGAACGATTTGCCTCAGCCTACCTTTGAAAGCAACGCAGTGACTGAGCCGAACAACTTTGTCGAACACTTCATCGACTCCAGCGGTGTGGTGTCGTGGCGCTTCTTCAGTGCCAAAGCTGATTTCGAATTTGTTGAGTGGGACTTCTCCGGCGAAGGTGAAAACTCCAATGCCGAGGAAGCTGCGACCTTGTTCGGCATTCTCGAAGACATGGGCAAGGAAGTGTACATGGCGGTGTACGAGCATTTCGGCGCAACCGCCTGCCGCATTCTGGTACCGGGTTATTCGGAAATTTATCCGGTAGAAGATCTGATCTGGGATAACACCAACAAAGCGTTGTTCTTCCGCGAGGATATCTTGAACGTGCACCGTCTGGATGACGCCGGCCTGGAAGCACTGGTCGAGCGTTTAGAAGACAGTGAACTGGACGACTACACCGACATAGCCACCTTGATCGGTATCGAGTTTGACGACAATACCGCCTGGGGGCAGCTGACGATTCTAGAGCTGAAGCTGCTGATCTATCTCGCCTTGCAGAAATTTGAAGAGGCGAAAGAGCTGGTGGAAGCCTTCCTGCAGTTTAACGACAACACGGTCGAGCGCGGTTTGTTTTATCAGGCCTTGAACGTGGTGCTGGAAGTACTGCTGGACGATGACCTGGCGCTTGAAGATTACGAAGTCAATTTCCGCCGGATGTTTGGCAACCCGCGGATGGACGCCGTGTTGGGGTCAGTGGACGGCAGCGTGCGCTTCTTCGGCTTGACGCCTACGAGCATGAAGCTGGAGGGGCTCGACAGGCACCTGCGTCTGATCGAGAGCTATAAAAAACTGCACACGGCGCGGGCCAATGTGTCGGCGCTGTCCCGCTAATAGCGCAGCAGTGAAAAGCCAGGCACTGCCTGGCTTTTTTTGTCAGGCGTTTGCCGGGCGTCTGGGTGATTGATCCAGACCCGAAGCGGTCAGTGACAAAGGGCATCTGTCGTGCTTCAGCTTGTCTATCAGAGCCCGTCGATCGGCCCCTGGCCTTTTCCCAATGCCAGATTCACTGCCAACCATCCGTTCACAGCTGTCTCTCCGGCTTCGGCAAATACTCGCTCCAGTAACTTCACCTGCTCGCGTCGCAACATGTGCTCCAGGCGAACGCCCTCGTCGGTCAGCTCCAGCAGGCGCATACGCTTGTCGGTCTGCGACGCAACACTGCTCACCAAACGCATTTCCATCAGTTGACGCAACGGGATGTTCAGCGCCTGTTTAGTCACGCCGAGCAAAGCCAGTAGCTCCTTGACGCTGAGGTTCGGATAGCGGGCGATGAAAAATACGATGCGCTGATGGACCCGGCTCAAGCCGCGGCGATCAAGCATTTCGTCTGCCTTGGCAGTGAATGCCTGGTAACCGAAGAAAAATGGCTCTTCGCATTTAAGGGTGTAGAAAAAATCTGACCGGCTGGAAAAGGAGTCGAGGATCTTAGAAAATGTAAGCTC
>NZ_MBPN01000131.1 GCF_001695625.1 Pseudomonas defluvii | reverse complement strand
GCACCAAGATTGGTTCCCGGGGCCATCGCCGCGACATGGCTGGCATAGAGAATGTAGGTACCCGCGCTAGCCGCCCGAGCCCCACTGGGCGAAACAAAGGTGGCCACCGGTACCGGGCTGGCGAGGATCGCCTTGATAATGGTACGCATCGAGCTGTCCAGGCCACCCGGGGTGTCCAGCTCAATCACAACCAGTTGAGCACTCAATGCCTGAGCCTGGGCCAGCCCCCTCACCAGATAGTCGGCAGAAGCCGGACCAATGGCATCGTCTACACGCAAGAGCAGCACCGGGCTACCAGGCGCACCCTGCCCCCTCGACATAACGACGAGCATCAGCAGCAGAAGCATGCGCCACCAGCGGCGAGCGTTCACCCGGTCACACCTGGCTTATATGTGTGAATTAAGTTTAGTCCGGCAACCCACAACAGCACCGCCTAAACTTTCCACAGGGGGACAAACTAACCGAGGCCTGTAATGGCATAACGCCTGGACTGGGCCTGGAGGTGCATCATGCGTATGGCAAGAACCGTGCAGCAGCGCCTGGACACGGCCGGCTGCGATTACGACATCGTTCCTCACCCACACTCAGCGACCAGCCTTGAGTCTGCACGCACTGCAGGTGTCCCCGCCGAGCGGGTCGCCAAATCAGTCATGCTCGACGACCGTCACGGGCACTACCTGATGGCTGTACTACCGGCCAACCGTCATCTGGACATGAGCAAGGTGCGCGCCACCGGCCCTTGGCAACTGACCCGAGAAAGTGGCCTGCCACACCTGTTCGGCGACTGTGAGCGCGGCGCCATTCCAGCGTTGGGCGATGCCTACGAAATCAAAATGCTGCTCGACCCGACGTTGACCCGTCAGGGCGATATCTACCTGGAAGCAGGCAACCACGATTATCTGGTTCACATGAGCATGGATCAGTACCTGAAACTGGTGCCAAAGGCCGAAGTACGCGAGGTCTGCTGATGATCTCCAACCCACCGCCAGGCGGGCACTGTCATTAGTCTGCCTGGCCCAAGGAGCGAACCATGGAATCAACTACCCATAGCCTTCCCTCACTGTTCAAACAATTGGGCTTGGCTGACGATGCGCTGAGCATTGACCAGTTCATTACCAGCCACTCCCCCCTGAAATCCGATATAGCGCTCGCAGATGCGCTGTTCTGGACAGCGTCGCAACGCGATTTTTTGCGCGATGAAATCCTTGAGGACGCCGACTGGGCCGAAGTGATCGACCAGCTCAGTCTGGCACTGCGAAAAATGCGCTGAGCGGCAACGGATATCGGCGAGTGGCGTTGCTATGCTCAAAACAACAACACGGGGACAGCGCCAATGAAAGATCCCTATGCACCCGGCTTCTGGTGCGCGGTAACCGCCTTGATATTGCTCACCGCCGGTTATTTCTATGGCATACGCGACGCTTACGAACTGGCAGAGGCCGAACTGTTCCTGTTCGGCGCCGCTGCCGTGATCGCGGCAATGGCACTGACGTCATTGGCCTGGACCTCCTGGCAGCAGTTGAAAACGCGCAAGCGCCAATTGGCTCAGGGCCGCACACTGGTTGCCATCTGGAACACCAAGGTGGCGCTGCGCCGCGTCGAGACCGTCTTTGACCGCTATTTCTGGGGCAGCTATTGGCAACCCGGACGGACCTTTCAGGAGGTCATGGGCGAACTGGAGGGCACGCCACTGGAGCAAAGCCTGGAAGCCTTGAAACGCCAGTGCCGCGAGCTTGACCAGGAAATCCAGGACTCCCGTTGGCACTGGCTGAACAATGCTCGGGAGCTCTCCAGTGTGGCCACCGCGATGGCCCGCGAGCGCTATCAACTGGACCTGTGCGATTCACAGCAAAGTGCGGGACGGGGTGCGGCAGTACTCAACCGCGACCTGGAAGTGCTGGTGTACACCTGGTCAGCGCGCCTGCGCAGCTTTGATCACCAACTCGATGAGCTGGAAGGCGAGTACCGTTAGCGTACTCGCCCCGCCGCGGTACTACTTCCAGGGTGCCGGTTCGCCGACCAATTGCCCCTGAATACCCTGAATACCCATTTCACGCAGCACATTGAGCTCACCTTCGGTTTCAACGCGCTCGGCAATCAACGGCAAGTCGATACTGTGTGCTGCGCGCTGGATCGCCTCGATGAACAGGCGCTTGTGCTGTTCCTGATCAATGGCGCGAATATAGCTGCCGTCGATTTTCAGGTAGGCCAACCCCAGATTCGCAAGGTTACCGATCATGCTGAAGCGCCCGCCAAAGCGCTGCAGGCTCAGGCTGAAACCCAGACTGCGAAGGCGTCGGGTCAATTGCTCCAGCACGGACTGCTCGGGAAGCTGCTCTTCCCCGATTTCCAGCGTCAGACGTTGGCCCAGCGCCGGATACTGCCCCAACAATTCATAGACCCGCTGCAAGGCCTTTGGATCAGCCAGGGTTGCCGCCGACAGGTTCAGCGCCAAGGCGTAGCCGTGGTCGCCCATTTGCTTGAGCACGAGCTCCAACATCAACAGGTCGAGCCTCGCCGACCAGCCAAAGCGCTCCAGCCAGGGCAAAAAGCGACCGGCAGCGATGGTTTGACCCTGAGCGTCGAGCAAGCGCGACAACACTTTGTAGTGCAGTACACGCTCAAGGTCTTCCGACGCCACAACCGGTTGGAAGAACAACTGGAAACGCCTCTGACTCAAAGCATCATCCAGCAAGGTATGCCAACCATGATGGGTATCACCTGTTTGCGGCGCAGTACCCTGCTCAAGGCACACCCAACTCGGCTCAACCTGGGCCTCGGCGCGAGCCAGGGCCTCATCAGCCAATTTCAACAGTGCCTGCGGGTCATCACCCGGGCTGTAAGGCGCAAGGCCGATACAGGCCACTGTGCTCACGTCGGTCGCACCGGTCGCACTAAGGCTCTGCAACGTGACCTCAAGCGCCTGCGCCAACTGCACGGCCTCTTCATGCACCATGCCCGGCGCCAGCACGGCGAACTCGCCGCCGCGGCTGCGGGTAATCAGGTTGTTGGTTTCCGGGTAATTGGCACAGGCACGTTTCAGCTGCTGCCCGACCGCTTGCAGCAACTGATCAGTCCGTTGCCCACCCAAACGCTGGTTGAGCCCCGCCAGATCCTTGACCCTCAGCAACAGCAGGTAGCCCGCTCGCGCCTCTTCCAGGTTACTGACCTTGGCGTTGAGTTGCATCTCGAAATAGCGGCGGTTGGCCAGCCCGGTGAGACTGTCCTGGTATGACTCAATCCGCAGTTTCTCGCTGCGCTCGGTCTGCTCCAGAAACAGCGCCTTGAGCTTATCGACCATCTGGTTCATTGCCTGGACAACGCGACGCAGTTCAGGTGTACGCGGCAGTTCGGGCAAGCTCAGGAACTCTCGCCGTGCAATGGCTTGGGACTGGGCAACCATATAGTCCAACGGCTTGAGTTGGCGACGTAACAACATCGCGCCCAACAATGCACTCAGCGCACCACAGAGCAGCAGCCAACCCAGGCTACCCAATGCACTCTGCCAGAGCTTGGCCAGGGCAAACATCGGGTGACTGACCACCTCGACACGCGCCGCCTGCTGCCAACCCCGGCTGACGATCGCATCGCCGCCCGCAGCCTCCAGGCCTATGAGACGGATGAACCAGCGTGGCACGCTGCCAGCTTCCGGCTCGGCATGGCGCTCAACCAACAGGGCGTCAGAGGTCAGGTCTACTACCCGGATGCTGGAATAGTAACCACTGTCGAATATCGAGCTGACCATCAACTCGACCATTGCCGGGTCATCAATGTTCGGTGTCAGCGACAATGCCAACGCCGTCGCCGCATCCTGGGCATGCGAGCGCAGTTGGTTGACGTACTGACTGCGCGAGCTTTCCAGACTAACCATGAAACTGCCGGTGAAGGCGACCACCAGGAACAGGCAGATGGCAAGCAACAATTGTTTGAACAGTGACATCTACACTCCTTAGTAAACCGGCTCGGCCGGGAAACCTTCGGCCTGCATCTTCTTCAATAGATCCTGCCAACGGGACAAACGCTTGGTATCGCCGACCTTCTTGTTACCCTTGGCCCCCGCCAGCCAGAGCCCCTCGCCGTTGAATGCATAGACCGGCAACAGATCGGCACGCTGGCTGGCGGGCTTGATCGCATCGATCAGGCTATCCAGTACCAGCGGCATGGCGTCTGGGTTCGAATAATAGGTCAAAACCATATGCGCGCGGTTCTGGCGCAGCGCCTTGACGTAGGTAATACGCAGCTTTTCGCTGGGAACCCCAAGCCGGCGCAAGCTGAAATACTTGGCAATCGCATAGTCCTCGCAATCACCGGCACCCTTGATCAGCGACTGGATTGGGGTAGCCCAATAATCCACTTCACGCCAAAGGTCGATATCTTCCTCATAGCGCAGCTGACGGTTGAAGAACTGATTGACCACATTGAGGCGCTCGACCTCACTCAGTTGCTTCTGCGTAGCCAACAACTGTTGCCAGGCATCGATACGCCCTTGGCCTGCCCCCAGTGGGCCGTACAAGGCCTGAGCTCGTCGACTGATCTGGGAGAAATCCCAGTCCGCACGCAAGCCGCCCAGCAACATGCAGCCAAGCAGCAAGGCCAGACCAAACCGGCGCATGATCAGATGAAAAGCCCAACGTTTCGCCAATGCGAATAACCCGTGCAGACCTGAGGGAACCGGATGGTGCGACTTGCTCGATGAAAAAACAATGGCCGACTGAGATCACACTGCTATTACTGTGCAACTACCCAGAAAATACCGGCATTCTGTCCGCTTCCCTTGGGCAAAAACTTCATTCACGATAGTCGTTGAATCGGCAACAGCGCACTTGTTGCAGGGCCGCATAAAGTGTTGTCGCTGTGGTTCACAGCCGGTTTGACAAGTAAATTTTCAATCACTAGTGTAGATTGGATCCAAGATCCAAAAAAGCACACCGACATCAGGGTAGAGTCCGCGTGGCCGAAAAGTCCAAACTCTTGAGTGAAATACTCGGTGGCGAGCAGGTTCCGCCGCATCTCGCTCGCAGTGTGATCGAAGAACGGCTGCGCAGCGCCATCATCGAAGGGCGACTCGCACCCGGAGTGGCCTTGCGCCAACAGGAACTGGCAACGTTGTTCGGCGTCAGCCGCATGCCCGTTCGCGAGGCATTACGCCAATTGGAAGCACAGTCATTGTTGCAGGTGGTAGCCCATAAGGGGGCCGTGGTTGCACCGTTGATCGGTGAGGATGCGGTGGACACCTATGCGCTACGGGTCATTCTGGAAGCTGAGGCGTTACGCCAGTCGATCCCACTGCTTGATGCCGACGATATCGCGCAGGCACGTCACTACATCGAACTGTTGGAGACCGAAACCCGATATGCAGAGATCGGTCGTCTGAACCGCCTGTTTCACATGTCTCTCTACCACAAGGCACCCAACCAGAAACTGCTGCGCCTGATTGAAAACGAACTCAATGAAGAAGAACGCTTCCTGCGTTTCCATCTTTCGTCCATGGGGCTGGGCAAACTGACCCAGGACGATCACCGCGGGTTAGTGGAAGCGGCCAATGACAAAGCCGTTGAAGAGGCCGTCAGTATTCTGCAGAAGCACTTGAACAAAGCCGCCGTAACAATGAAAAACTACCTGAGCAAGCAACGAAACGATTGATCCCGCAGCGTGCGCCTTACAGAGACTGGCGCGGGGCTGCAGTACTGCTTCAGGGAAGTCTTGAGCGCAAGGAAATGCAGTGCACGCCCATACGCCACAACAGCTTACGCCCCTACCGTGCGCACAGCCCGGCTCAATTGTGCTGATCTGCTTCGCCAACAGCGCGAGTAGCCTGGTGCACTATCAGCGCTGGCAGAACGACCTGAACGATCACATTGAGCTGGCGCCAATAGATGTATCAGGCTACGGTGCGACCGCAGGCGGCTCTGGCACTGAGGACCTTTGCGAGCAATTGTTTGAGCGTTTGCAGGCCTATCTACGCCGACCTCATGCGCTGTTTGGTCATAATGACGGCGCGCACCTGGCCTTCGAGATCGCCAAGCGAATGCAACACGTCAGTCCGCGCTTGACCCGTCATCTGTTCGTTTCAATGTGCGATAGCCCAGCAACCTCGCCATGCCAGACCGCGCATAACCTTCAAGTACCCGTCACTGCGCTTTATCCGCCAGGCAGTCTGAAACGCATACTGGGCTGGCGAGACTACATTTGCCGTGAGCTGGAACTTATCGAGTTGCCCAGCACGCAACTCGACGATCCGAAGCTGCAGCAGCGTCTGATGCAAATCATCAATACCCACTTGGGGCTGCTCAGCCTCTAATCCTGCTTCGCTGTCACCCATCAACGACATCCCCTCTTACACCTCCTTTTCCTCCAGGCCGGCAGCCAGACATGGCAGTGCCGCCATTTTGAGCACACTCTTAGCAGCAGACGGCCGCTGATCGCCAAGGGTGGACCTGGTCGTCTGTGCGTTATGGATCAACAGAAGGAGTTCGACCACGGGCAAGGACCGATACCGATCAGCCGCCCCTCATAGTTCATATGTAACTTCCCCACCACATCAGTGCGCCGAGCGAAACAATCGCTCAATAACTTTATTTCGATCCAACTGCATCGAAAGGATCGCACTCACCCAAATAAAACTTAACTTAAAAGTTTTATAGAAGACCTTATTTGCAAACAATAAGCGCGCCATTAATTAATTTAAAAAATACTTGCAGACAACTTTGAAGTTGCTTTAGTTTTTTCCCTGCCAACTGCATAAGCGTTGGCACCGTGGGCCCACAAGGGCCTGAATAAAGCCACGACGGGCTTATATACAGCGATCGCCATTATCGAACTTTTCGTTCGACGGCCTCACTCGGCCTGAAGAAAACAATTCATGCCCCACTCACAACATTGTCCAATTAAGGAACCATCATGACCCCACTCAAATGTTTACTCAGTGAAAAGAAGGCCGTGCTTGCCGCGCACCCCATCTTCGCCGAAATAGACTCATTACCCGTGTTACAACGGTTCATGGAAACCCATGTCTTTGCCGTCTGGGACTTCATGTCACTCACCAAGCGGCTACAACAAGAACTGACCTGTGTACAACTACCCTGGTTACCACCCGCTGACCCCAAGGCGGCTCGCCTGATCAATGAAATCGTTTTAGGCGAGGAGTCCGATAACCGGCTGGTGCACGGTCATTACAGCCACTTTGAGCTGTATCTGGACGCCATGCGCGAAGTCGGCGCCAGCACGCTCGCTATCGAGCAGTTCGTGCGCCTGCAGCGCGAGGGCATGGGTTATGCCAGTGCCTTGGGCCGTGTCGCTGCCAGCGATGCCGCCAAGCAGTTCGTCTGCAACACCCTCGAAACCGCCATGAATGCCCCCGCCCATGCAGTCGCAGCAGCGTTCCTGCATGGCCGCGAAAGCGTGATTCCAGGCATGTTCCAGCGAATTCTGGATGATTGGGGAATTACTGCAGAACAGGCCCCGACCTTCCGTTACTACCTGCAACGGCATATCGAAGTGGACTCGGAAGACCACGGGCCAGCAGCCGAGCAGTTGCTCGCGCGGTTAGTAAACAACGACCCCCGACATGAGAGCGAGATGTATGAAGCTGCCATTGCTGCAGTGGAGAGTCGCATTGCCCTCTGGGACCGCCTGCGTGACGCGATGCACGCTGAAACTGCCGAGGCCAGCGTATGAATGCTATCGACTACCAGTCGTTCGCTACGGTCTGGGAAGACCGAGCAACGATACGCACCCGCCCACGGCGAATACTGGAGAACGACGACCGACTGATTTATCCGTTGAGCCGTCAGCCACTGGTGCTGGGTGCCACGTTCATGCGCGAGTGCTCGCAATGGCGCGACTTCGTGCTGGTGCAAAGTCTCTACAAGTTCATCAACGATGTAGTGATCTTCGAAACCGAGATCGTCGACCGCACAGCACGCGCCATTGCCAAGAACCGCTTCGCGATCCGCTTTCCTTTTGCCTGCCGCTACGACGCCATGACGGTGGTCGTTGATGAGGACTACCACGCTCTGGTGGCAATGGATTTCATGCAACAGACCGTGGCGCTGACCGGCATTGAGCCGATCGATCTACCCAACGAAATTGAACTGAGCCGCGCTATTCCGGCGGCCCTGACCCTGGTGCCAGAACACCTGCGAGATGCGCTTGAACTGATTTGCGTGGCCATCGCCGAGAACACGCTGACCAATGATGTGGCGGCCTTTGCCCGCGACGACACGGTCAAGCCATCAATCAAGGGCCTGATGGCGGATCACCTGCTCGACGAAGGCCGTCATTCGACGTTCTGGGCGCGGCTGGTACGCCTCTACTGGCAGAGCGCACCGGAAGAGGACCGTAACTGTATCGCCCAGATACTGCCGGTGTTCATTCGCCAGTACCTCACCAACGAGATCCAAAAGGCCTTCGACTTCAACGTGATTAAACACCTTCAGGTGTCTGAAAGCGTGCGCACAGCGCTTAACGAGGAGGTGCTGAGCATGGTTTATCCGATCAATCAGCAACACCCACTACTGGGCAACATCCTGCGCTTTTTCCGCAGCAGCTCAATGCTCGACTCGCCGTGCGTGCAACACGCGCTGGCCGATTACCACGTCGAGACAAGGAGACCGTCATGAAACGCCTCGATATTTTACTGGTAGGCACCAGCCCGGCACTGGCTGCACTGCACGCTGAGCTGGAGCAACATGGTCACGTCCTTTACCTGGCGACAGATCTGTCTACACCAGAGCAGCCGTTACAGGTGGCTCCACAATTGGTCATCGAAGATGGCAGCTTGCCCCTTCCGTATGCTGCAGAAACAGGTGTTTCCGGTTGCACCTTCCTGAGCCTGCGGCTGGGTAGCAGCACTGACACACAGGACCTGCTACCGGGCCTGGAGCTGCGCTGCTGGACAGGCAGCCGCAAAGCCCAACGGCTGATTGCACACGAAGTGCTGCCGATGGAGCCTTCAGGCAATGGTCAGCAACTGCGTCTGCAAGCCATTGCCCGCCTTCAGTCACTGGTTGCGCTGCAGGTCGGGCGCCTCTCGCGCAACCCCGACTACTTGCTTGAAACGCCCACCATCAGTGGTGCTCAGTTCGCCCATGAACACGGCCTGATGTGGCTGGAACAACTGGCATTTGTTCATCTCTTCAATAGCACCCGGGATGAACAGTTACTCAAGCGCGCGGATGTGCCTGTCATCGAACGGCTGGAGCGCAGTTTTAAGGTCTTTGCCGATAACCCGGCGCTGAACCTCAATGGTCATCGTCTCAGTTATGCCCAGTTGCACGCTCAGGCATTGGCCATTCAACAGCAGTTGATCCCTCACCTGCCAGCGCACTGGGCGCAACCACCGGTGATCGCCATCTGCTTGCCCAAGTCACTGGCACTCTATGCCAGTTTGCTCGCCGTATTGGGCTGCGCGGCGGTGTACCTGCCGATGGACCCCAACCACCCTGCCGAGCGTCTTCAGTACATTCTCGACAATGCCGGCGCAACACTGCTGATTCACGATGCCAGCTTCAGTCCCAACCGGGCGGGCCTACCCACACTGGATCTGAGCCAATTACCCGCGGCACCGCAAACGCCCCTGTCCAGCCTGATACGCATACGCGCACAGAGCGAAGCACCCAGTGTGGCCATTTACACCTCAGGTACCACCGGCCACCCAAAAGGGGTTCTACTCAGCCAACGTAATCTGAGCCACTTCCAGCATTGGTATGCCGAGCATGTGCAACTCGAGACACACAGCCGAGTGCTGCAATTTTCGACCATCAACTTCGATGCATCGTTACTGGACATCCTGCCTACGTGGGCCTGTGGCGCCGAATTGGTCATCCCTGATGAAGACCAGCGGCGTGACCCACAACGCCTGCTTGAGCTGATACAGCGAGAAGCTGTCACTCATGCCTTTCTGCCACCGGCTTTACTGAGCATCCTGCCGCTGAAGCAGATGAGGGGCGTGAGCCACCTGATAACCGGTGGCGATGTCTGCGAACCAGAAGTGATCGAGCACCTGGCCGAACAGTGCTGTTTCCACAACATCTACGGGCCAACCGAAACCACCGTACTGGCAACTACGCGTGTATTCGCCTGCCGGGACAACAACCGCAACTTGGGTCGCCCCATCGCCAACTGTGAAATTTTCATCCTCGACGAACACCTGCAACCCGTGGCCGAGCAAACACCAGGTGAGTTGTACATCGCAGGACCGGGCGTGGGCTTAGGTTACTTGGGTAATCCGCAGTTAAACGCCGAACGCTTTCTGCTGCTGGACCTGCCCGACGGCAGACAACTGCGCGTCTATCGCACGGGCGATGTGGGCAAGTGGACGGAGCACGGTATCGAAATCTGCGGTCGCCGGGACAATCAGGTAAAGATCCGCGGCTTCCGCGTTGAACCGGAAGAGGTCGAGCATTGCCTGCGTGCCAGCAAGCTCTACCGTCAGGTTGCCGTCGTGGTCGATCAGCAACGCCGCTTGCTGGCTTTTGCCGCCCAGCCACGGCAGGCAGACGCCAAGGTGGCGTTGCGCAGATACGCCGAGCAGCAACTACCTGATTACATGTGTCCAGCGTTCTATCAGGAACTGCCAAACATGCCCTATACGGCCAACGGCAAAATAGACCGTCAGGCCCTGCGTGTGCGCCCTGTTCAACTGGGGCCGCAAAACACCCATGTGGCACCGCGAAACGATTGTGAACAGCGTGTACTCAGGATCTGGAGCGCGCTACTGGAGTTGCCCGCAGACCATATCTCCTGCACCGACAGTTTCTTCAACCTGGGTGGCCATTCGATTCTGTTGTCGCGCCTGCTATTGGAAGTTCGCGAAACGTTTGGTCGCAGTATCCCAATCAACCGTTTTATCGAAATGCCAACCTTGCAACGCATGGCAATGCTGCTGGGCGACGAAGATAACGAGACCAGCACGCTTGACCCTCAAGCACGGTCCGATGCTGAACGTGCGCTAGACCTTCAGGTGCAACCAGTAGACTGTCTTGGCGATGTACACAAGGTCGTCGTCACCGGTGCCAACAGCTTCCTTGGTGTGCATATCGTCGAGGCCCTCCTGGACTGGGGCGCTAGCGAAGTGGCCTGCCTTGTGAGACGTAACGCAACCCACTCAGCGGAGGAACGTTTTACTCAGGCCGTGACCGAGAACCAGCTACAAGGCTTGGACCTGAACCGCGTGAGGGTTTTTGAAGCCGACCTGCGCCAACCGAAGCTTGGACTTAATGAGGCGGACTACGACTACCTTGACCGCCATTACGGGGCTTTGATGGCTCTTCGCATTTAAGGGTGTAGAAAAAATCTGACCGGCTGGAAAAGGAGTCGAGGATCTTAGAAAATGTAAGCTC
>NZ_MBPN01000130.1 GCF_001695625.1 Pseudomonas defluvii | reverse complement strand
GAGCTTACATTTTCTAAGATCCTCGACTCCTTTTCCAGCCGGTCAGATTTTTTCTACACCCTTAAATGCGAAGAGCCAGTTTCAGACCCAGCAAGCCAATGGCGTCTACACCAAAACCAACGGTGCCTTGGGTGAAGCCCGATTCAAAGGTACCGATGAAGCCTTGGCCCCACTCTTCGCGGCGGCTCTGGCCAGGTTTATCAATGCCCTCACTAGAACCGTTACGGTAGTCACGGCTGAAATACAGGTTGCGAAGTTTGACGTTCAGCGCGCTGTCTTCAACAAAACCCTTGGATTCATCCTGGGAAGATGCCATTGCCAGTTGTGAGGTGCCCGCGGCTACGGCCAGGGCGATAATGCTCCACTTCATCACGCGCATCGTGACTTGCTCCTTTGGTTTTTAGGAAGAGTTGCTGCCAGCCCAACTGGTTTTTTTATGCGGGCGGCTCTTTCTTTTTTTGCGTCGGCGGAATGTATATCACGCTGACGCATGTTGGCGATACTTGCGAAATGAACCTTTCGGTAACTTTACGGTCATGTCGCAAACAGTGTTGTCCCTGTCGCAAATCACGTCCCGGTTTTACGGGGCGTAGAACTCCAGCGCTGTTTTGGGCGGCTTAAGGATAGGTAAAAATAATCTAACCCTCGGCGCCAGCAACTCCCTGGTTACCCATGCAGCTGTTGTTATCTGTCGCACTCACCGTGTTCAGGCTGGTGCTGTGTCGACTATGGTCAGCAATGAATGCAACAAGCGTGCACAAAGCAGTGTCGGTCTCACAAATTTTTCACCTTTTTTTACGAAAACGCCTGCAAATGCCGAAAACGCGGGGGGCTAAGATCGCTTGGTTTGATCGGTTCTGTACTAATGACATAAGGCTTTTTTCGGGTTTTCACGTGGGCGTTACTGTCGGTGCAACGGGTGTTGGGTAGATTTTGGATACTCGCTGCATTCGGCTGGAGCGGGTGGCGTCATTTTGGTGCGAAAAGTAGCGCTTCTGTTACCGTTAGATTGTTAGCTACGTAACTAAGGGGCTTTTGTTTCAATAAATTGGCGCTGCTGATGCGTGTGGCCTTGATCGGTCGTGCTCTGTCGGATGAACAGCGGTATTCTGCATGTAGTGGTCTGCTTGGTGTCAATGCAAGTGAGACGGGTTATCGACTGTCGGGAGATGTGCCGTGTTTGTTCTGGATCCGCGCCTTGAACAGGATACGTATGTGCTGGGTGATTTTCCGCTCTGCCGTCTGTTACTGAGTAAGGATGCGAACTACCCTTGGTTTATTCTGGTGCCTCGCCGTGCTGAAGTCAGTGAGTTGTTTCAGCTTGATGGGGGTGATCAGCAGCAGCTCTGGAAGGAAACGACTGAGCTGGCTGAAACCCTCAAAGACAGCTTTGCCGCAGACAAGATGAATGTGGCAACGCTGGGGAATGTGGTCAGTCAGTTACACATGCACGTCATTGTTCGGCGTCGGAGTGATCTGGCCTGGCCTTCGCCGGTGTGGGGGCATTCGCCTGCCAGTGAGTACACGGCAGAGCAGCTTGCCGAAATTCGCCAGCGCCTGAAGATGGCGCTGGATAATGATTTTCAAGTCGTGGAGGGTTGAGCCATGTCCCTTGAGTTAAGAATCATGGAACTGGAGAGCCGCCTGGCATTTCAGGACGACACCGTTCAGGCATTGAATGATGTGCTGGTCGAGCAGCAACGTGTGGTTGAGCGCCTGCAGTTGCAAATGTCGGCGTTGCTCAAGCGCTATGAGGAGATGGTAGGTCAGTACCAGAGCGCTGAAGAGGAAGCGCCGCCTCCGCATTATTGAGAGTACCGTTCAGCGGGTACAAAAAAACCGCGATCAGCCAGGCTGTCGCGGTTTTTTATTGTGTGCAATCAGCGGCGTGGTGCGGCAATCACGTCCTCTGCCTGGAGGCCCTTGTCGCGGTTCATGACCGAGAACTCAACACGCTGGCCTTCGACCAGTACTCGGTGGCCTTCCCCGCGAATGGCGCGAAAGTGAACGAAGATGTCATCGCCAGAGTCGCGGGAAATGAAGCCGAAGCCTTTAGAGGTGTTGAACCACTTCACGGTGCCTGTATCACGATTGCTCATGTCGTAGTTGGGGGCTTGATTGTGAAGGGGGCGGGGTTTTACCAGATTTGCGATCAGGTGGGTAATGACCGCAAGTACTGCGCAGATCAGGGCGGGCAGGCTTCCCATGTCCTGGCGGGCAAGCAGGGTGATGGTTTGCAGAACCACTGCCAGTACCAGCAGTGCGCTTGCCAGTTGTTGCAGGTGCTGGCGAGGACGCGGCAGCGTTGCCACTGGAGCCAGGGTCAGGTTGAGCAGGCCGAAGAGTGCCAGGTAGACGGCGTCCGGTTGCTGCAGGAAAGGTGCCGCATCGGCTCTCAGGCTGGGTATTAAGGACAGCAGCAAAGCGGCTGCGCCCGTCAGGATGTGGACGATCTTGAACATGGTGGTTGGCTCACATTGTATAAGGAGGATCACAGTAAGAGCTGGCTCCATGGCGCGCAGGTGCACATTAGGGCGCAAAAACATGGAGGAGCAGCCTATGCGTCATGGCCTGGATGATTGGTAATGACAACACGCTACCTATTTAACAGCAAAGCTTGGGGGTTCTCAAATCGGCGGTCGGCGGCGGCTCATATGGCATGAGGTTTGGCTGATTCTGCCGCTGCAATCTGTCGCAGGGCTGCCGGGAAGGCTGCAGGGGTAGGCGAGTCTTGGTAGAGTGGCAAACATACCTGCTTGATGAGCAGGCACCATAGGAAGGGGAATGACATGGCAATTGATATCGGTATCAGTGAAGAAGACCGCAAATCTATCGTGGAAGGTTTGTCCCGTCTGTTGTCGGATACGTATGTCTTGTATCTGAAAACGCATAACTTTCATTGGAATGTCAGTGGTCCAATGTTTCGTACGCTACACCTGATGTTTGAAGAGCAGTATAACGAATTGGCCTTGGCCGTGGACTTAATTGCCGAGCGTATTCGTGCGTTGGGCTTTCCTGCGCCGGGAACTTATTCCACCTATGCGCGCCTTTCTTCCATCAAGGAAGAGGAAGGCGTGCCGTCGGCTGAAGAAATGATTCGTCAGCTGGTGGAGGGCCAGGAGGCGGTCGTGCGGACCGCGCGCGGCCTCTTTCCGCTGCTCGACAAGGTCAGTGATGAGCCGACCGCCGACCTGCTGACTCAGCGTATGCAGGTGCATGAAAAGACCGCCTGGATGTTGCGCGTGTTGTTGGATAAGTAATGTTTGGGTGTTAATCAGGCAATATTTCCTTGTCTGATTAAAAAGCCTGGCCCTTTAGGGGTCAGGCTTTTTTATTTATAACGCTGTTGTCGGCGCGCAGGGAAGTGTTTCGTCGGTAGAATTTTTATCTCGTGTCTGGCGGATTGCTCCTACGGCAATAGCATTTTGTTCTTCTAGAATGAAAATTATGTTGGGCGCTTTATAAGAGGGCGTGCGGCGTTAGTCGCTTATTTGTTCTCTTATTTATAAAGCGTGGTACTGATATGTCTCGAATGTTGAGTCGCGATGCTCGAGGAGCACTTGGCTTTCACGGGGTGACCGTTGATCCGTTCGAAGCGGATTTCAATATGAGCCTGGCACAACCGCTGTCGCGCTCGGTGCGCTTGAATGGCTTTGCGACCTGCCTGCGACTGGAGGAGGTCTACTGGAAGATTCTTGAGCGTATTGCGGTTGCCAATGGTTGCACGGTCAATTGCGTGCTCTCTTATGTGGACCGGGAGGTGCACCTGCGCCATGGTGGCGTGAAAAATTTCAGCGGTCTGGTGCGGGTCATTTGCGTGGTCTACCTGCTTGGCAGGGCTGCCGAGGCCTAGAATCATTCGCCCGGTGGGATGCTGGCGGGCTGCACAGCCTTCCTTAACCATATATAATCGCGCTTTTTACTGCGAGGCGTAGGCCCGCAGCGTAGTTAGCGAGACGTCCTCATGCCCCTGTACGACTATCAATGTGCTTCCTGCAATCATCAGATGGAAGTGCTTCAGAAGATCAGCGCTGCCCCACTGACCGACTGTCCGGCCTGTCAGGCGCCAGCGCTGAAAAAGCTGCTGTCCGTGCCAGGCTTTCGCCTGAGCGGTACCGGTTGGTACGAAACCGATTTCAAGACCGGCGCGAAAAAGAATCTTGCAGGCGGCGACAAGGCTGACTGAGTTGAACTGCACCGGCAGGGTCTTGCACTATTAGCCCCTTGCGGCGCCAAGACCTCCACTGAATTTTCGAATGACGAGAAGCGAAACCACCATCATGATGCGCAGCCATTATTGCGGCCAACTGAACGAGAGCCTGGAAGGTCAGGAAATTACCCTTTGCGGCTGGGTCCATCGTCGCCGCGACCACGGCGGGGTGATTTTCCTCGATATCCGTGATCGCGAAGGCATGGCCCAGGTCGTGTTCGACCCGGATCGCGCAGACAGCTTTGCTGCCGCCGATCGCGTGCGCAGCGAGTACGTGGTGCAGATTACCGGCAAGGTACGTCCGCGCCCGGCCGGAGCGGTCAACCCAAACATGGCTTCCGGTGCCATCGAAGTACTGGGTTACGAACTGACCGTGCTGAACGAAGCGGAAACCCCGCCGTTCCCGCTCAATGAGTATTCCGATGTTGGTGAAGAGACGCGCCTGCGTTATCGCTTTATCGACCTACGTCGTCCGGAAATGGCCGACAAGCTGCGTCTGCGTTCGCGCATCACGTCCAGCATCCGCCGTTTCCTTGATGAAAACGGTTTCCTTGACGTCGAAACGCCAATCCTGACCCGTGCCACCCCTGAGGGTGCGCGCGATTACCTGGTGCCAAGCCGTACGCATGCAGGCAGCTTCTTTGCCCTGCCGCAATCGCCACAACTGTTCAAGCAACTGCTGATGGTGGCGGGTTTCGACCGCTACTACCAGATCGCCAAGTGCTTCCGTGACGAAGACCTGCGTGCCGACCGTCAGCCGGAATTCACCCAGATCGACATCGAGACCAGCTTCCTCGATGAGTCCGAGATCATGGGCCTGACCGAGAGCATGATCCGCAAGCTGTTCAAGGAAGTGCTGGACTTGGAATTCGGTGAGTTCCCGCACATGACCTTCGAAGAGGCCATGCGTCGTTACGGTTCGGACAAGCCAGACCTGCGTATTCCCCTGGAGCTGGTCGATGTCGCCGACCAACTCAAGGAAGTCGATTTCAAGGTATTCAGTGGCCCGGCCAACGATCCGAAGAGCCGCGTTGCCGCGCTGCGTGTCCCAGGTGGCGCGAGCATGCCGCGTAGCCGCATCGACGAGTACACCAAGTTCGTCGGTATCTACGGCGCCAAGGGCCTGGCCTACATCAAGGTCAACGAGCGCGCCAAGGGTGTCGAGGGCCTGCAGTCGCCGATCGTCAAGAACATCCCGGAAGCCAACCTGAACGTGATCCTCGATCGCGTCGGTGCGGTCGATGGCGATATCGTCTTCTTCGGTGCGGACAAGGCCAAGGTGGTCAGTGAAGCGCTGGGTGCCCTGCGTATCCGCGTCGGTAACGATTTCAACCTGCACACCTGCGAGTGGGCTCCTATGTGGGTTGTCGATTTCCCGATGTTCGAGGAAAACGAAGACGGTAGCTTCAGCGCGCTGCACCACCCGTTCACCGCGCCTAAATGCACCCCTGAGGAGCTTGAGGCGAACCCGGCGACTGCGCTGTCGCGTGCCTACGACATGGTCCTGAACGGTACCGAGCTGGGCGGTGGTTCGATTCGTATCCACCGCAAGGAAATGCAACAGGCGGTCTTCCGTCTGCTGGGTATCGAGGCGGCGGAACAGGAAGAGAAGTTTGGCTTCCTGCTTGATGCACTGAAGTTCGGTGCACCGCCACACGGCGGCCTGGCCTTCGGCCTGGACCGTCTGGTGATGCTGATGACCGGCGCCCAGTCGATTCGTGAAGTGATCGCCTTCCCGAAAACGCAGAGTGCGGCCTGCGTCATGACCCAGGCGCCTGGCGTGGTCGATGCCAAGGCCCTGCGTGAACTGCACATCCGACTGCGCGAACAGCAGAAGGCTGAGTAAGGCGAAAACAGGGCGCATCTTCGGATGCGCCCTTGCGTTTCGGTAGTAACAAAGCTGCTGGGCATGCCCGGTAAGTGTTTCAAGCAGAATTCGGAGTTGCGTTATGGCAGGTCATTCCAAGTGGGCGAACATCAAGCACCGCAAAGAGCGCCAGGATGCCAAGAGAGGCAAGATTTTCACCAAGTGGATTCGTGAGCTGACGGTTGCTGCCAAACAAGGCGGTGGCGATCCGGGGTCCAACCCGCGTTTGCGTCTGGCACTGGACAAGGCGCTCGGTGCCAACATGAGCCGTGACATCATCGACCGCGCCATTGCGCGGGGTGCCGGTGCCACTGAGGCCGACAACGTTGAAGAGCTCAGTTACGAAGGCTACGGTCCGGGTGGCGTGGCGATCATGGTTGAGGCCATGACCGATAACCGTAACCGTACGGCTGCAGCAGTGCGTCATGCCTTCAGCAAGTGTGGCGGCAACTTGGGCACTGATGGTTCTGTGGCCTACCTGTTTGAGCGCAAAGGGCAGATATCCTTCGCTGCCGGTGTCGATGAAGACGCGCTGATGGAGGCGGCCATGGAGGCCGACGCCGATGATGTGGTCGACAACGGCGATGGTTCCTTCGATGTCTTTACCTCCTTCGCCAGCTTCTATGCAGTGCGCAGTGCGCTTGAAGCGGCGGGCTTCAAGGCCGCAGATGCGGAAATCGTGATGCAGCCGACTACCAGTGCCGAGCTGGATCTGGATGGCGCGCAGAAGGTGTTGAAGCTGATTGATATGCTGGAAGACCTGGATGACGTGCAGAACGTCTATTCCAATGCGGAAATTCCTGACGAGATCATGGAACAGCTCGCCTGAGTCTTTTGTTACGAGCTTTGTTCGAAGCCGGACCGCAGCCATTGCCTTGCACTGGCTGCGGTCCGGCTTCTGTCTTTTGACCGGCGCATCAAGGCGTCATTGTGCATGCGGGCGTTATGACTCTGATTCTTGGTATCGACCCAGGTTCGCGGATTACCGGCTACGGTGTGGTGAGACATACCGGGCGTGGCTGTGAGTATGTCGCCTCGGGTTGCATTCGCACTGGCAATGGAGAGCTGCATGAGCGCTTGCACATCGTTTATCGCGGCGTTCGCGAGATTATCCAGGCGCATGGGCCGGTAACGATGGGTATTGAGCGCGTATTCATGGCACGCAATGCCGACTCGGCGCTAAAGCTTGGCCAGGCGCGTGGCGCGGCCATTGTCGCCGCCGCCGAGGAGGGGCTGGAGATTGCCGAGTACACGGCGACTCAGGTCAAGCAGGCGGTTGCCGGTACGGGCGGGGCGAACAAGGAGCAGGTGCAGATGATGGTCATGCACCTGCTCAAACTGACCCAAAAGCCACAGATCGATGCCTCCGACGCCTTGGCAATTGCACTGTGCCATGCGCACACCCGATCCAGTCTGGTGCCGCATGGGTTGGGTAGCGCCCGCAGCCGCAGCGGGCGTCTGAGGCTCTGAACGCCGCATGGGTTCAGGTAGATTTTGCCGGTGCGTTGTCCCGTGCTGCTGTCTGTGCTGTTAAGGTGAGCGGCGTGTTGCTGTCACCCTTGGAAAGGATCGAAACGTGATTGGACGTTTGCGCGGGACGTTGGCTGAAAAGCAGCCTCCGCACTTGATTATTGACGTCAACGGCCTTGGCTATGAGCTGGAAGTGCCGATGACGACCTTGTATCGCCTGCCCAAGGTGGGTGAGACGGTGACCTTGCACACCCATCTGGTGGTGCGAGAGGACGCTCATCTGCTCTATGGGTTCCATGAGAAGCGTGAGCGCGAGTTGTTTCGCGAACTTATCCGGCTCAATGGTGTGGGGCCCAAGTTGGCGCTGGCACTGATGTCAGGGCTGGACGTCGATGAACTGGTACGCTGTGTTCAGGCGCAGGATGCTTCAGCGCTGGTCAAGGTTCCGGGGGTTGGCAAGAAGACGGCCGAGCGATTGCTGGTTGAGCTCAAGGATCGCTTCAAGGCCTGGGAGACCGCGCCGAGCCTGTTCGCCTTGGTGCCCAATGGCCCGCTGCCGGTTGCGCCAGTCTCCAGCGCCGAGTCGGATGCTGTCAGTGCGCTGATTTCCTTGGGTTACAAGCCGCAGGAGGCCAGTCGGGCGGTGGCCGCTGTGGACGCCAAGGGACTGAGCAGTGAAGAACTGATCCGCCGCAGCCTGAAGGGAATGATCTAAGTGATCGAAGCAGACCGTTTGATTGCAGCCACCGGGCGTGATCGAGAAGAAGTTCAGGATCGGGCTATCCGTCCATTGCGCCTGGCCGAGTACATCGGTCAGCCGGTTGTGCGCGAGCAAATGAGCCTGTTCATTCAAGCTGCTCGTGGGCGCAATGAGTCGCTGGACCATACCCTGATATTCGGCCCGCCAGGGCTGGGTAAAACCACATTGGCCAATATCATTGCCCAGGAAATGGGGGTTTCGATCAAAAGCACCTCGGGCCCGATTCTGGAGCGCCCCGGCGACCTCGCGGCGCTGCTGACCAACCTTGAGCCGCATGATGTGCTGTTTATCGATGAGATTCATCGGTTGTCGCCGATCGTGGAGGAGGTGTTGTATCCGGCAATGGAAGACTTCCAGCTGGATATCATGATCGGTGAGGGGCCGGCTGCTCGCTCGATCAAGCTCGATCTGCCGCCGTTTACGTTGGTTGGCGCTACCACGCGTGCGGGGATGTTGACCAACCCGTTGCGTGATCGTTTCGGTATTGTGCAGCGCCTGGAGTTTTACAGCACGGAGGACCTGGCGACGATCGTCAGCCGCTCCGGTGGCATTCTGGGTTTGCCAATCGAGGACGAAGGCGCATTCGAAATCGCTCGGCGCGCGCGTGGTACCCCGCGGATTGCCAACAGGCTGTTGCGTCGGGTGCGTGACTATGCCGAAGTACGTGGCAAGGGGCATATCACCAAGCCTGTCGCGGATATGGCCTTGAACCTGCTGGATGTCGACGAGCGTGGCTTTGATCATCAAGACCGCCGTCTACTGCTTACCATGATCGAAAAGTTTGATGGTGGGCCAGTCGGTGTCGACAGCCTTGCCGCGGCGATCAGTGAAGAGCGGCATACTATCGAAGATGTCCTGGAGCCATATCTGATTCAGCAGGGCTATATCATGCGGACGCCGCGTGGGCGGGTGGTGACCCGGCATGCTTACTTGCACTTTGGCCTCAACATTCCGGCTCGTGCGGGTGAGGCGGGTCGTGACGACGGTTTCGCCGCTCCGGCTGACGAGTGACAGATTTATCTCGCGTTTTCGTGGTCCTATTGCCAGGCATGGAAGGGTTGAGCTGGCAATACGACATATTCGATAAAAACAGTTGCCGGCGCGGATTGGCAAGTTCAGGAGTAAGCACTAGAGTATGCGCGCGCAAAATGGGGTTGAGCCATTCGCACATCGCTGTCGCGTCTATTACGAGGACACCGATGCGGGTGGCGTAGTGTATTACGTCAACTATCTGAAGTTCATGGAGCGCGCCCGCACTGAGCGGTTGCGTGACCTGGGGTTTGCCCAGTCGGAGTTGGCGACACAGAACATGTTGTTTGTCGTGCATTCCAGCGAGGCGCGTTATCACGCGCCAGCGCGTCTGGACGATGAATTGCGGGTGACGGCGCAGGTGCTCGAGCTGAATCGAGCCAGCTTGCGCTTCGTGCAGCAAGTCTGGCGCGAAAACGATAATACGCTGCTCTGCGAAGGGCAGTTTCTGGTGGCCTGTGTGCGCGCCGATACGTTCAAACCCAGGGCCATTCCCTCCGAGCTGCGAGCGGCATTTGTCGAAGCGGGCGGCCCGGGTACACATTCAAATGCAGGAGATTAAGCGTGGAAGCTAACGTCGTCGACCATACCTCCATGTGGAGCCTGGTCAGCAATGCCAGCATCGTTGTACAGCTGGTCATGCTGGCTTTGGTGGCCGCATCGGTAACCTCATGGATCATGATTTTTCAACGCAGCACCATGCTGCGTGCCGGTCGCCGTGCGCTGGAAAACTTCGAGGAGCGCTTCTGGTCAGGTATCGACCTGTCCAAGCTGTACCGCCAGGCTGGTAGCAACCCGGATCCGGACTCCGGCGTAGAGCAGGTTTTCCGTGCCGGCTTCAAGGAATTCTCGCGTCTGCGTCAGCAGCCGGGTGTCGATCCTGATGCGGTCATGGAAGGTGTGGGTCGTGCCATGCGCGTCGCCATCTCCCGTGAAGAGGAAAAGCTCGAGCAAAGCCTGCCGTTCCTTGCAACCGTGGGTTCCACCAGCCCTTACGTCGGCCTGTTTGGTACGGTCTGGGGGATCATGAACTCCTTCCGCGGTCTGGCCTCCGCTCAGCAAGCCACGCTGGCAACCGTTGCGCCAGGTATCGCCGAAGCACTGATCGCAACCGCGATCGGCCTGTTTGCTGCGATTCCGGCGGTTATCGCCTACAACCGTTTCGCTGCGCGCAGCGAAGTGTTGATCGGTCGTTACTACACATTTGCCGACGAGTTCCAGGCCATCCTGCACCGTAAAGTGCATACCAGCGAAGAGTGATCAGGTAAAAACCAATGGCCCGAGTTCGTCATAAACGCAAGCCGGTCGCCGAGATGAACGTGGTGCCATACATCGACGTGATGTTGGTACTGCTGGTCATCTTCATGGTCACCGCACCGATGCTCAACCAGGGCGTGAAGGTCGATCTGCCCAAGGTTTCCAGTGAAGCCTTGCCGCAGGACAACAATGTCCAGGTCCTGACCATATCGATCAAGGCTGACAAGACCTATTACTGGAACCTTGGCAGTGAAGTCGACACCGACAAGCAGATGGACAAGGCAATGACCTTGCCGCAAATGACCGACGCGGTGACCAAGATCATCGCTGCCGGACGTGACCAGGGGAAACAGACCCAGGTCTTCATCCGTGGCGACAAGTCCGTCGATTACGGCGCGGTCATGGGCGCCATGGGCGGGTTGCAGAAAGCGGGTGTCGGTAACGTTGGCCTGATTACCGAGGCGCCCTGATGCAACAGCGAGAGCCATCCGCCTCGGAAAGCTATTTCTGGCCCAGTGTATGGGCCATCGCGCTGCACGTTCTGGTGTTCGGCATGCTGTTTGTCAGTTTTGCCATGACCCCGGAGCTGCCGCCGGCCAAGCCTATCGTCCAGGCAACCCTGTACCAGCTCAAGTCCAAGAGTCAGGCGACCACCCAGACCAATCAGAAGATTGCCGGGGAAGCGAAGAAAACCGCTTCGCGCCAGACCGAAGTCGAGCAGATGGAGCAGAAAAAGGTCGAGCAGCAAAAGCAGGAAGCGGTGAAGGCTGCGGAACAAAAGAAAGAAGAAGCTGCTCAGAAGGCTGAAGCGGCCCGTGAAGCGGCTGAGGCGAAGAAAGCCGAGGAAGCTGCGAAGGCGGCCGAGTCAAAGAAAGCCGATGAGGCC
>NZ_MBPN01000129.1 GCF_001695625.1 Pseudomonas defluvii | reverse complement strand
TGGCGCCAGTACGAGGCCATTGCGGTAGTGCCCGCAGTTCAGCCACAGCCCTTGCCAACCGGGCACCTCACCAATGTAGGGAACCCCCTCAGGGGAGCCCGGGCGCAAACCTGCCCAATGGGCCACTGGCGTTGCATCCGCCAACGCAGGTAGCAGCTCCACCGCCGACGCCTTGAGGCTTTCCAGCGCATCTTCGGTCGGGGTTTTATCGAAACCGGCATGTTCCAGGGTACTGCCCACCAGCACATGCCCATCACGACGCGGAATCGCATAACGCCCCTTGGCCAGCACCATGCTTGGCAGGAAGTCGGCGGCACACTTGTAGAGGATCATCTGGCCCTTGACCGGCTCTACCGGCAGGTTCAACCCCAGGGAAGCCAACAACTCGCCACTCCAGGCCCCGGCGGTGAGCACCACGCGATCAGCCGCAATGGGCCCGGTCGCGGTTTCCACCCCTGTGATTGTCTCGCCGTCACGGGAGAACCCGGTAATCTCGCAATGCTCTTTCAAGACCACATTAGGCATCGCCTGTAACGCCGCCTTGAGTGACTTGACCAGCCGAGGGTTACGCACATTGGCAACGCCCGACATGTAGATAGCCCGGCTGAAACCGCTGCCCAATACCGGCACTGCCGCATACGCCTGGGCGATATCCACGGCACTCAAGGGGCGCTCTTCACGCGCGGCCCAAGCCAACGCTTCGCTTTCATCGTCCAGGTCTAGCCAGTAAAGGCCCGTGGTGTGCACTTCAGGGTCAACCCCGGTGCTGGCGAACAGACGCTCGCCCAACTGTGGATAAAAGTCCTGCGACCAGTGCGCGAGGGCCGTCACGGCCGGGCTGTAACGCCAGGGATAGAGCGGCGATACGATGCCGCCTCCCGCCCAGGAGGACTCCTTGCCCACCTCGCCCTTGTCACAGAGCACCACCTGTTCGACCTCTGCAGCCAGGTTGAACGCAGTCAGCAGGCCAATCACCCCGCCACCGACAATCACTACGTGCTTAGTCATCTGTTGATCCAATACCCGAAATGAACCGTGACGCCGCCTCGGCGCCATGAACCTGCAAAATCCTCAGTTGCCCCAGCAGTGCTCCAGGCTGTGATCCGGTGCTGCGCCTGGGTTGCGGCGAATGCCGTCATGGCCAAGCGCGAAGTCCGCACAGCGGTCATTCGCCATCAACGTACCTGGCCGACGCCGGGCAGAAAGCACGAAGTCTTCGGCAGTACGGCTGGCATGCAGGCTGTAGTAGTCGGTGCCAGTGGGCAGAGGGGTTACCACCGCGTCGGTATCGGCATACTGACCCGCACGTGAGCGGTGCCGCTCAAGGCTCAATGCGCTCTCGAACAACAACCCGGCGATTTCCGTGCGTGCGGCCTTTTTGACCTTTTCGCTGTAGCTGGGGTAGGCAATGCTCGCCAGAATGCCGACGACGGCGATGACAATCAACAGTTCGATCAGGGTCAGCCCCTTGCATGAGCTATTCATCGGATACCCTCTCTAAAGAATTTGTCGCCAGAGAATGCGTTGCGCCGACGCCCCATCCGCCGCCAGCGGCAAGGCCAAGGTGCTTTCCAGTACCGTGCGGGCGGAACCTTGGCGGGCGACGGCCGTGATGCGATAGAGCGTGACCGGCTTCTCGTCAGGCATGTGGGCTGCACGGGTACTGACACCGAGCCGTTGAATCATGAACAGCCCTGAGTCCGAAGCAGACCAAACCATCCCGGAGCGCCTGCCCACACCGTGATAGATACCCGGCACCTGCACCCGCCCCACTTCCGGTGGTGGCTGGCAGTAACGACACGGCACCAGCTCAAGCCCGGCCCGCACCTGCGCCTCGCCGTGACGCAAGGTAGCCTCAGCCTGCTCAAGCAGTTGGAGAGACATCAGCAGATTCCCCGACATGCGCTCCTGCAACAGTGCGCTGTGCAGCGATGAAAGCCCCAGCAACCCCAGCAACATTGTTAGCAGCAGGCTTAGCAACAGCACCATTCCTCGTTGCCTGCACATCGCTAAAACAACCTGTTGCGCGGAGCTGCGGTCAGTTGGTAGGTCTGCGCGGCGCCCAGCCCATGCGGATCACTCAAGGTCAGGCTCAAGTGCAGCTCGCGGGGCGCAGCGGGATCAAACATCAACCGTAACGCGCTCACGTTGTTGATCAGCACCGCACTGCTGCCGCCACTGCTCAGCAACAGTTGCCGCCCCTCCAGGCGGTAGGTCTGTCGCCGTATGGGCAGTGCTATCTGCCCTGCCCCGGCGCTGCGAGCCCCTGGGTAGACGTGTGCGCTCATCAGGCAATCGGTGACCAGCGTCCAGTCGGGTGGGCCACCCGCCTCACCAGACTCGCCAACAATCAGGCTCAGGGCGCGCAGGCTGCCGTCATTGGCGCGGTCAACACTCAGTGGTTGCCGAAAGCTATCGGCCACCGTGGCGTCGGCAAAGGTGATTGCCTCATGCCGTAAACACCCGGTCATGCCGGCCATGCGGATATCCCGCGCCATACGCAGCAGTGCAAAACGGGCATCGTCCTGCAGATGTGCCGCCAGCGCCTGCGACTGCCAAACCTGAATCGCGCCCAAGAACAAGCGGCTGCAGGCCAGCATCAGCAGCAAACCCAGGCTCAATGCGATCAGCGACTCGACCAGGCTGAAACCCTTCTGGTCGATCATGGCAAAACCCACCCGGCGATTTGCAGCACACGGGGAGCACCACCAGCGCGGCGATCATCCCAGGTCAGCGTCACGAGCGTCTCAGCGCCAGCCTGCGCCACTTGCCCATGAGCCGATGCGCCGGCAAACGCTTCAACCTCATGGTGCAACGCTGCGCGTGCGAGGTCACTCACCTCACCGCGAGCGCGAACCTGCTCAAGCACCCCTTGCGCAACAAAGGCGCCCTGAGTGCTCATCCGTGCGCTGTCGGTGGCCTGCAATGCCCGCAACTGCAGCATGGCTGCGCCGAACAAACCCAGCCCGACGACCACCAACGCCACCATTACCTCAATCAGGGTCATACCGCCCTGCGACCTCCTGGCCATATTTCGCCTCCTGCGATTTTTCCACCTGCTCCAGACAACTCGGCCGACTGGACAAACTTCCCGCCGAATCTGACCCTGAAGCGAAGCACGTCCAGGGAGGAATGCCGCATGCAGCAACAGGGAGTAACACTGATTCAACTGCTGTACGCGCTGATGCTGATAACCCTGCTGCTGCATTTGGGGATACCGGCCTACAGCGATATGAGCACCCGCCTACAGCGCCAGGCGAGCGCGCAGCAACTGACTCAGGCACTGAACCATGCCCGCAGCGAAGCGCTGCAGCGCAACCAGATCGTGGTGCTACAGGCTATTGAGGGGGATTGGCGCAACGGCTGGCGCACCGTGCTGGAACAAGAAACCCGGACGCTGTTGCACGAGTATCGCGCCAGCGGCCGGGTCTTGATTGTTGGCAACCAACCACTGGCACACCAGGTGCGTTTCAGTGGCCTGGGCACGCCGCTACAGGGCAGTGGTGCCTTTCTGGCCGGCACCTTGCACGTCTGTGAAGATGCCACTGCCAGAAGCCATTATCAGGTCGTACTGTCCCGCTCGGGTCGGGTCAGCCTGAGGCAGGCTTTGCATGAGCAGCCGCGGTGTGCGGCTGCCGGGTCAGGTCAGCGAACGCACCCGTAGCTCTTTGGGCATCGAGAAGGTGATGTTCTCTTCACGCCCATCCAGCTCTTCGGCCCCCGTCGCCCCCCACGCCTGCAGTTGCTGAATCACACCACGCACCAGCACTTCAGGAGCAGAAGCACCCGCCGTGATACCGACTCGCTCAACACCGTCGAACCAGCTACGTTGCAGGTCTTCGGCGCCATCGATCAGGTAGGCCGGGGTCGACATGCGCTCAGCCAACTCACGCAGACGATTGGAGTTGGAGCTGTTAGGGCTACCGACTACCAAAACGACGTCACACTCGTCGGCTAGCTGCTTGACGGCATCCTGGCGGTTCTGGGTGGCGTAGCAGATGTCATCCTTGCGCGGGCCACCGATGCTTGGGAAACGCGTACGCAGAGCATCGATAACGCGGCTGGTGTCATCCATCGACAAGGTGGTCTGAGTGACGAATGCCAGGCGCTCCGGGTTAATAACCTGGAGGTTCGCGACATCTTCCTCATCCTCGACCAGGTAGATGGCACCGCCGTTGGCCGCGTCATACTGGCCCATGGTGCCTTCAACTTCCGGATGCCCGGCGTGACCAATCAGGATGCACTCCCTGCCGTCGCGGCTATAACGCGCCACTTCGATATGCACCTTGGTCACCAATGGACAGGTGGCATCGAAAACCTTCAGGCCACGCCCCGCTGCTTCCTGGCGTACCGCCTGGGAAACACCGTGGGCACTGAAGATGACAATGACGTCATCGGGCACCTGTTCCAGCTCTTCGACGAAAATCGCGCCGCGTGCGCGCAGGTCTTCAACGACAAACTTGTTGTGCACCACTTCATGGCGCACATAGATCGGCGGCCCGAAGACTTCCAGGGCACGGTTGACGATTTCAATCGCCCGATCCACGCCGGCACAGAAACCACGAGGGTTGGCGAGCTTGATTTGCATGGAGTGCTCCTGGCTCAAAGCGCCTTGACCCCGAGGATTTCCACCTCGAAGCTCAAGGTCTTGCCGGCCAGCGGATGGTTGAAGTCGATGGTGACCTGAGCATCGTCAAAGGCTTTTACAACGCCAGGCAACTCGGCATTGGCCGCGTCGTTGAAGATCACCAGCAGGCCTTCGGACAATTCCATGTCGTTGAACGAGGAGCGCGGCATGACCTGAACGTTCTGCGGGTTGGGTTGGCCAAACGCGCTTTCCGGCGCAACGGTCACGGTGCGCTTGTCACCGGCTTTGAAACCGAACAAGGCGGCCTCAAAACCTGGCAACAGGTTGCCGTCGCCGACCTTGAAGACCGCTGGCGCCTTGTCGAACGTACTGTCGACGGTGTCGCCGTTTTCCAGATGCAGCGCGAAGTGCAGGGTAACTTCGGTGTTCTGGCCGATACGGATGTCAGTCATGGACGGGTTCTCCGGACTTTTTACTTTTGAACATGTCCAGCGCCAACATTACCGCGCCAACGGTAATCGCGCTGTCGGCCAGGTTGAAGGCCGGGAAATACCAACGGTTCTGCCAGTGCACCAGAATGAAATCGATCACATGGCCCAGAACGATACGGTCGTACAGGTTGCCCAGCGCGCCACCCAGCACCAGCGCCAGGGCAACAGCCAGCCAGGTGTCGTTGCCCCCAAGACGCTTGAGCCAGACGACCAGTACCGCACTGACGACCAGGGCAATCAGGGCAAACAGCCAGCGCTGCCAGCCCGAGCTGTCTGCCAGGAAGCTGAATGCGGCGCCGGTGTTGTAGGCCAGGGTCCAGCTGAAGTAGTCCGGAATGACCACAATTTGCTGGTACAGGCTCAGTGAGCCCTCAAAGTAGAACTTGCTGGCCTGGTCAAGGACCAGGACCAGCACGCTCAACCAGAGCCAGCTGAGGCGCCCGAAGCGCCCCACGGCAGGGTTAGGCATAGTGACGCACCTCACCAGTGCCGCTGATGTTGTCGACACAACGGCCGCAGATTTCCGGATGCTCAGGGTTCACACCCACGTCCTCACGGAAGTGCCAGCAACGGCCACACTTGGTGTAACCCGACTTGACCACCTTGAGTTTCAGGCCTGCCACTTCGGTAACCACGGCATCGGCCGGTGCTTGCACGAACGGTGCAACGCTGGCAGCCGAGGTGATCAGTACAAAACGCAGCTCGTTGCTGAGCTTGCCCAGATCAGCGGACAAGGCTTCATCGGCAAACAGGGTCACTTCAGCTTGCAGGTTGCCACCAATGGCCTTGGCTGCACGCTGGTTCTCCAGCTCCTTGTTGACCGCCGCTTTGACCGCCATGATCCGGTCCCAATAGGCACGGCCCAGCTCGAAGCCTTCTGGCAGCTCGCTCAGGCCCTGGTACCAGGTGTTGAGCATTACCGACTCGTTACGCTCGCCCGGCAGGTACTGCCACAGCTCGTCAGCGGTGAAGGCCAGGATCGGCGCGATCCAGCGCACCAGCGCCTCACTGATGTGGTACAGCGCGGTCTGGCAGGAGCGCCGTGCGACACTGTTGGCACCCGTGGTGTACTGACGGTCCTTGATGATGTCCAGATAGAAACCACCCAGCTCCTGCACGCAGAAGTTGTGAACCTTGGAGTAGACGTTCCAGAAACGGTACTCGCCGTAGTGCTCTTCAAGCTCGCGTTGCAGTATCAGGGTGCGGTCCACGGCCCAACGGTCCAGCGCCAGCATGTCTTCAGCAGGCAGCAGATCGGTCGCCGGGTCGAAACCGGACAGGTTCGACAGCAGGAAGCGCGCGGTGTTACGGATACGACGGTAGGCATCAGCACTGCGCTGCAGGATCTGATCAGAAACCGCCATCTCGCCGGAGTAGTCCGTGGCCGATACCCACAGACGCATGATGTCGGCACCCAGGGTGTCATTGACCTTCTGCGGCTCGATGGTGTTGCCCAGCGACTTGGACATCTTGCGACCGTTTTCATCGACGGTGAAACCGTGCGTCAGCAGCTCGCGGTACGGTGCGTGGTTGTCGATGGCGCAACCAGTCAGCAACGAGGAGTGGAACCAGCCACGGTGCTGGTCGGAACCTTCCAGGTACAGGTCTGCACGCGGGCCGCTTTCGTGACCGACATTATGCGAGCCACGCAGTACGTGCCAGTGAGTGGTGCCTGAGTCGAACCAGACGTCGAGCGTATCGGCGATCTTGTCGTACTGGGCGGCCTCTTCACCAATCAGCTCGGCGGCATCCACCTTGAACCAGGCTTCAATGCCTTCCTGCTCGACGCGCTTGGCCACTTCTTCCATCAGCTCAACGGTGCGCGGGTGCAGCTCACCGGTCTGTTTATGCAGGAAGAACGGAATCGGGACGCCCCAGTTACGCTGACGCGAGATGCACCAGTCCGGGCGGTTGGCGATCATCGAATGCAGGCGCGCCTGGCCCCAGGCCGGCACGAACTTGGTGTCTTCAATGGCCTTGATCGCGCGCTGACGCAGGGTGTCGCCCTGATCTGGCTGCTTGTCCATGCCCACGAACCACTGCGCGGTGGCGCGGTAGATCAGCGGGGTCTTGTGACGCCAGCAGTGCATGTAGCTGTGGCTGATGGTTTCGGTATGCATCAGCGCACCGACTTCAGACAGCTTTTCAACGATCGCCGGGTTGGCCTTCCAGATGAACTGGCCGCCAAAGAACGGCAGCGACTCGACATACACACCGTTGCTCTGCACCGGCGTGAGGATGTCGTCGTTGGACATGCCGTAGCGCTTGCAGGTGACGAAGTCGTCCTCGCCGTAGGCAGGCGCGGAGTGAACCACACCCGTACCGGCGCCCAGCTCAACGTACTCGGCCAGGTAAACCGGCGACAAACGGTCGTAGAACGGGTGACGGAAGTTGATCAGGTCCAGCGCAGCGCCTGGTGCGGTAGCGATGACGCTGCCTTCCAGCTTGTAGCGGCTGAGGCAGGACTCAACCAGTTCCTCGGCCAGTACCAGCAGCTTGTCACCGACATCAACCAGCGCGTAGTTGAACTCAGGGTGAACGTTCAGCGCCTGGTTGGCTGGAATGGTCCACGGCGTGGTGGTCCAGATCACGATCGAGGCAGGCTTGGCCAGTGCACCGAGACCGAAGGCCGCAGCCAGCTTGGCCTCATCGACGATCGGGAATGCCACGTCGATGGTTTGCGATTTCTTGTCTGCGTACTCGACTTCCGCCTCGGCCAGTGCCGAACCACAGTCGAAACACCAGTTCACGGGCTTCAAGCCCTTGAACACGAAGCCGTGTTTGACCATTTCCGCCAGCGCGCGGATTTCACCAGCTTCGTTGGCGAAGTTCATGGTCTTGTAGGGATTGTCCCAGTCACCCAGGACACCCAGACGAATGAACTCGGTCTTCTGGCCTTCGATCTGCTCGGCAGCATAGGCGCGGCACAGCTCGCGGGTTTTGTCTGCGGTCAGGTGCTTGCCATGGGTCACTTCGACCTTGTGCTCAATCGGCAGGCCGTGGCAGTCCCAACCCGGTACATACGGCGCGTCATAGCCGGCCAGGGTCTTGGAGCGGACGATCATGTCCTTGAGAATCTTGTTCAGCGCATGACCGATGTGAATCTTGCCGTTGGCATAGGGTGGACCGTCGTGCAGTACGAACTTCGGACGATCCTTGCCAATCTCACGCAGCTTCTGGTACAGGCCAATGCTGTCCCAGCGCTGCAGGATCTGCGGTTCGCGCTGTGGCAGGCCGGCCTTCATTGGGAAGGCGGTGTCCGGAAGGTTAAGCGTGGCTTTATAGTCGGTCATTTCAGGCTCTTCGTTAGCGGTTGAGCGTGCCAATGGGCACGTGCGGCGGCGATATCCGCATCGATCGCCGACTTAAGCGCCTCCAGGGAGGCGAAACGCTGCTCGTCGCGCAGCTTGTGGTGGAATACCACCGTCAAACGCCGGCCATACAGGTCGCCGGCAAAATCCAGAAGGTGTATTTCCAGGTGGGCACTGCCATCACCTGAAACAGTGGGCCGTACGCCAATATTGGCGACGCCCGGCCAACGCTGGCCATCAATTTCGGCGCTGGCCAGATAAACGCCCGTCAACGGCACACGACGCCGCTTGAGCTGGACATTCGCGGTAGGGGTGCCCAACTGACGCGCCAGTTTCTGGCCGTGCAGCACCCACCCGGTAATACGGTAAGGCCGTCCCAGCAACCGCTCGGCCAAGGCAAAGTCGGCGTCGGCCAAGGCATTGCGTACCTCGGTACTGCTAACCCGGAAACCGTCGAGCTCAACCGTTTGGGCTGCTTCGACGGTAAATCCGTAAGTGGCCCCGGCTTGCTCCAGGAACGAGAAATCGCCTGCCCGGTCACAGCCAAAGCGAAAATCGTCACCGACCTCCAGATGCTGCACCCCCAGGCCATCGACCAGAATGGTTTCGACGAACTCGGCGGCGCTGAGCTTGCTCAAGCGCTGGTTGAAGGCCAGGCAAAGCACCCGGTCGATACCTTCAGCCGCCAACAGGGCAACCTTGTCACGCAGCCGCGCTAGGCGGGCTGGCGCTGTGTCCGGCGCAAAGTATTCGCGCGGCTGTGGCTCGAATATCACCACACAGCTAGGAACACCCAGCGCCGCCGCCCGCTCGCGCAGACGTGCCAGGATTGCCTGGTGGCCACGGTGGACACCGTCAAAGTTGCCAATAGTGGCGACACAGCCCCGGTGCTGGGGGCGCAGGTTGTGAAGGCCTCGAACCAGCTGCATAACGCACTTCTTGATCATAAAGTGGCCGATTATAACCACACCCGCGCGCTGACGACAGGCAGCAGCGTGCTGCGTTTATCGTCAACGCCAAAAACCGACGCCTGACCGACGTCGCCCATTAATGCAATGCCTTGCGCGCAAAGTCCCGCGGGCGGAAACCAAACAGGAACAAACAACCAAAATAGGTGGCAATGCCAGCGCCAATCAACACCCCGAGGCGCAGGAAGCGGGCAAGCATCTGCCCTTGCTCCCAGGCAGGCATCAGCTTCATCCCCACGACCAGCACACCGGCCATCAACAGGACCGCCACCAGCAATTTGAGCAGGAACACGGTCCAGCCAGGCTGTGGCTGGAAGAGGTCTTGCTGGCGCAGTTTCCAATAGAGCAGGCCGGCATTGAGACAGGCGCCGACACTGATCGCCAACGCCAGCCCCGCGTGCTGCAGATGCGAAATAAACGCCAGGTTGAGCAACTGGGTCGTCACCAAGGTGAAAATCGCGATTTTCACCGGCGTCCGAATATTCTGCTGGGCATAAAAACCAGGCGCCAGCACTTTGACCAGAATGATCCCGAGCAGGCCAACCGAGTAGGCGATCAACGCGCGCTGGGTCATTGCAGCATCGAAGGCACTGAATTTGCCGTACTGGAACAACGACACGGTCAAGGGCTCAGCCAGAATCGCCAAGGCGAAGGTACACGGCAGCACCAGCAGGAAGCAAAGCCGCAGGCCCCAGTCGAGAATCCGCGAATATTCGTGACGGTCCTTGTTGGCGTAGGTCTTGGCCAGGGTCGGCAAGAGGATCGTGCCCAAGGCAACACCCAGCACCCCAGAGGGCAGTTCCATCAGGCGGTCGGCGTAGTACATCCAGGACACGGAGCCCGCCACCAGAAAAGAGGCAAAGATCGTATTGATGATCAGCGAAATCTGGCTGACCGATACCCCGAGGATCGCCGGCAGCATCTGTTTCAACACACGCCACACGCCGCTGTCCCGCAGATTCAGGCGCGGCAGAACGAGCATGCCGATCTTTTTCAGGTGTGGCAGTTGATAAAGCAACTGCAACAGCCCGCCTGCCAGCACCGCCCAGCCCAGGGCCATGACCGGTGGATTGAAGTAAGGCGTGAGGAACAACGCAAAAAAGATCATTGCCACGTTAAGCAGCGTCGGCACGAAGGCCGGCACCGAGAAACGGTTCCAGGTGTTAAGGATCGCGCCCGCCAGAGACGACAGCGAGATCAGCAATATATAAGGGAACGTGACACGCAACAGGTCGGTGGTGAGCTCGAACTTTTCAGGGCTGTCGACAAAACCCGGCGCCGTTATCCAGATCACCCAAGGCGCAGCGATGATCCCCAGCGCCGTGACCACGGCCAGCACCAACGTCAAAAGCCCTGCGATATACGCGACAAACGTACGTGTCGCCTCTTCGCCCTGCTGGCTTTTGTATTCGGCCAGAATAGGTACAAAAGCCTGAGAGAACGCGCCTTCGGCGAAGATCCGCCGCAGCAGGTTAGGCAGTTTGAAGGCAATGAAGAAGGCATCGGTGGCCACGCCGGCACCAAAGATGCGCGCCAGTATGGTGTCGCGGACGAAGCCCAGCACCCGTGAAACCATGGTGATGGAACTGACGGCGGCCAAGGATTTGAGCAAATTCATCGAGTGATTTTCACGCCTGTAGACGAAGGGTTGGGCATCTGAGCGCGCGGATATGCGATAATCCGCGCCGCATCCGCGATGCCGAGTGAAAACGACCGAGTTTACAGGTCATGTGCCAGAAGGGAATCATCTCCGTGGTTACATCGACCGCTTAGCAGAAGGGCATATGTACCCTTGACAACTGCTTAACTCATCGGCATGATTCGCGGCCTATTTTGTTTGCTATTTAAAGTCTTTCGAGGAGCTCGACGGTGGCCAACTCACCTTCCGCCAAAAAACGTGCAAAACAGGCTGAGAAGCGTCGCAGCCACAACGCCAGCCTGCGTTCCATGGTCCGTACCTACATCAAAAACGTAGTTAAGGCCATCGACACAAAAGACGCTGACAAAGCACAAGCCGCTTACGTTCTGGCTGTCCCTGTAATCGACCGTATGGCCGACAAGGGCATCATCCACAAGAACAAGGCAGCTCGTCATAAGAGCCGTCTGAATGGCCACATCAAGGCGCTGAAAACTGCTGCCTAAGTGACCTGCTTGTAAAAAAACCGACCTTAGGGTCGGTTTTTTGTTGCCTGCGTTTTTTCGCTGCCCT
>NZ_MBPN01000012.1 GCF_001695625.1 Pseudomonas defluvii | reverse complement strand
GAGCACACACGCAACATGCCGTTGGTATTGATGGGCGGCGCATCCGGGTTGCTGAAGAGTGGCAATGGCAATGGTCGTTTTCTTGATGTCCGCACGCAGGGCGACCACAGTGACTGGCTGGGCAATTATGTGAGCATGCAGCGGGTATGGGCCAGCATCGCCCTGGCAGCCGGCACCACGGTGCCGTATGGGGGCAATGTGTCACCGATCAACGGTATCTTCACCACGGTTGGAAGTTGAGGTGTCGTGCAGTGACAGGTCGTTGTGCGGCCGATCTTCGATAGGCTGATCGGCTTCATGTAGTTGCCTCAGTGCGGCTTCACGCTCGCGTAAAGCCGCTTCCAGGTGCTCGCTGCGCTGGACCAGCAGCACCTGTTGCAAGCGGCTTTCTTCCAACTGCTGGGCCTGTGCCTGTGCCTGTCGAAGCAACTCTTCACGCGCCCCTTGTGACTGCGCGAGGCTGGCATTAAGTGCCTGGAACTGCTGTTGCTGCTGTTCATGTTGAACCTGCAATGCCATACGTTCGCGCTGTAGTTGCCTAGCTTCAACGAGCAGGCGCTCATTGTCGCGATTCAGGCGTGTCAACTCGTCCTGTTTGACGATCAGGCTCTGTTGCAACTGGCGAATCTCCATCTGCACCTGCTGCAGTTGGCCCTCATGACGGCGTTGGTCCTGCTCGCGCTGTTCACGGCTCGCCGTACGGTAGTGCTCCAAGGCATCACGGGCATGCCGATGTTTATCTTCGAGCGACTGGATCTGCTCGTCTTTGTCCGCCAAACGCACCTGCAGTTCACCTACGGCCTGATTCAGTGTGGCATTACGGGTCTGCTCGGTCTGCAAGGCACTGCGGGTGGTCGCCAGTTCGGCGGATTCGCTGGCCAGCGCGGCAGCCTGAATCTGCTGCTGTTGCTGCAGCGCCGCAAGGGCCTGCTGGCTGAGCTGCAACTGCGCCAGCAATGTCTGTTTCTCTTCCTCGAACACGGCGCAGGCATCGCCTACCCGGCAGTCAGCCTCTTCGCGCAACTGCTCAGCCAGTTGGCCAACCAAATGGCTCAGTGCATCGCTTAGCGAGTGCGTGCTGGCGACCGTGGCCGGTTGCTGCGCCTCGAGCTCTTTCAGGTAGCGGTGAATTGTGGTTTTCGAACCGGTATTGCCCAGCTCGATACGTACCGCATCGATACTTGGATGCTCGCCCCTGGCCAGCAGTGCTTGCCTGGCTTTCTGAACGACTGCCTTGTTGATCCCGCCTCGGGCCATGGGTGCTCCTACGATTTCGTAATGTGGTACGTACCATGTAATTACATATCAGATACTACCTCGGAAATTACTTAAAAACCAAAATTCTAAGATTAAATAATCAAGGCTTATCGCATCTTAGACGCTAGAATGCGTACCTGAAGCTCGTCAGGCAGTACGCATTCGCAAGGAAAGGGCAATGAACAACGTCGATCGCTATCTACAGGCCGCCGTGCGCGAGAACACACGGCGTAGCTATCGTGCTGCGGTAGAACACTTCGAAGTGACCTGGGGCGGCTTTCTCCCGGCGACCGCCGAAAGCATTGCCCGCTATCTGGCCGACTACGCAGGCGAGCACTCCATCAACACACTCAAGCAACGCCTTGCCGCGCTAGGGCAATGGCATGCCAGCCAGGGCTTTGCTGACCCGACCAAAGCGCCGCTGGTGCGCCAAATGATCAAAGGCATCCGCAGCTTGCACCCCACGCAGCCCAGGCAGGCAGCTCCCCTGCTGCTGCAACACCTGCAAGGTGCGGTCGCGCACCTGGAGCGCGAGGCCGCGCACGCGCAACACAGCCAGGACATGCCCGGGCTGTTACGCGCTCGGCGCGACAGCGCACTGCTGCTACTCGGCTTCTGGAAAGGTTTTCGAGGGGACGAACTGGCACGTTTGCGCATCGAACACATTCAGGCGCAAGCAGGTGCCGGCCTGACGATCTACTTGCCGCAAAGCAAAGCCGACCGCCAGGCCTTGGGTGTTCACCATAAGGCGCCGGCACTGAAGGTGCTCTGCCCGGTTCAAGCCTATCTGCGCTGGCTGGAGGTTGCGGGGATTGCCTACGGCCCGGTGTTCCGCAAACTTGACCGGTGGGGAAACCTCGGCGAGCACGCGCTCAACAGCAACAGCCTGATTGGCCTGTTACGTCGTATTTTCGAGCGCAGCGGTGTTCCCGCGGCGCTTTACACCGGCCACTCGCTGCGTCGCGGCTTCGCCACCTGGGCGACCGCCAGCGGCTGGGACCTGAAGGCATTGATGAGTCATGTCGGCTGGAAGGACGCCAAGTCCGCGATGCGTTACATCGATGCCTCGGCGTCGTTCGGAGAACTGGCAATGCTCAGTGGCGATCCGTCAGCGAATCTGATGCTTGTGCAACAGCCGATAGAAGGTGGGGCGTGAAACGCCAAGCACGCGCGCAGCAACACTCAGGTTATCGCTGTGACGATTGAGCACGTCACATAGCGCCTGACGCTCTGCACGCTGCTTGTAGTCCTCTAGCGTACCTATCGGAACCACCTCAAGGGCAAGCCCGTGCAGGCCCAGGTCCTGCGCTTCGATCTGCCGCCCTTCGGCCAGCACCAGGCCTCGACGCACACGGTTGGCTAACTCGCGCACATTTCCCGGCCAATCGTGCCTGCCCATGGCCGCCAAGGCATCCTCGCTGAACGAGCGCGGGCGACGGCCGGTTTCCTGGCTATAAAAATGGGAAAAATGATTGGCCAGCATCGACAGATCGCCATGCCGGTCACGCAGGGGCGCAGTGACGACCTGCAGCACATTGAGCCGATAGTACAGGTCCTCCCGGAACCGTCCACGGGTGATCGCCGATTCCAGATCCACGTGGGTCGCTGCCAAGACCCTTACATCAACGGGAATAGGCTGACTGCCACCGACCCGCTCGATATGCTTTTCCTGAAGAAAGCGCAGCAGATTGGCCTGCAGCTCCAACGGCAGGTCGCCGATCTCGTCTAGAAACAGCGTCCCGGTATTAGCCGCCTCAATCCGGCCGACCTTACGCTGATGGGCGCCGGTAAAAGCGCCTTTCTCGTGACCGAACAGCTCTGACTGGATCAGGTGCTCCGGGATCGCTCCGCAATTGATCGCCACAAAGGGATTGTCCCGACGCTGGGATAGCCGATGCAAGGTACGCGCAACCAGTTCCTTGCCCGTGCCGCTTTCACCACGGATCAATACCGGCGACTCCGTGGGCGCAAGCTTGCTGAGTAACTTGCGCAACTCACGTATCGGGTAGCTGTCGCCGAGCAACTCATGCCCAGACTCCTCCACATGCACAGTGCCTTTGCCACGCAGGCGGGCCATGCCAAAGGCGCGACCTAGCGTGACCTGGACACGAGAAACGTCAAACGGCAGGGTGTGAAAGTCAAAAAACCACTCACAGACAAAATCACCCACATTCTGCGCACGCAACTCTTCGGCGCTGAGCACGGCAATCCATTCAGTACCGCTGCGGCTAATCAAATCCTTCACGGCATCCGGGTGCTGCAGATGCGACGGCTGCAAGCGCAACAAGCCCACATCGCAGCGCTGCTCGGAGGCCGCCGCCAACGTACAGCTATCGACATCCCAGCCTACATTTCGCAACCCGGGCAGCAGGCGATGGCAGTCGTCGCAGGGATCAACAATTAGCAGGCGGCGACTCAGAGCGGGCTCGAACATGAACGATCCTTGACGCCAATTATTGGGAAAGTCAGTGAAAACAGCATGTTGGCAGGTCCGTTTGTAACAGTAGCAACGAACCGTCAAGTTCCCACTACCGTTTGTCTATCAGTTGCCGGCAATAAAGCGATGCTTGGAATTTTTTATGCCGCCGAATATCCAACGACACACGCAAAACAACACGTTAGCGTGATGCGCTGATTTTTTTTAATAAGCCATGTGACTCGAACAAGCCTTGCGCGCATCAGTACAAGTAACTCACCGCTGTAGCGGTTTCCATGAATGTTTGGGTATTACGAGAGGACCTGACCCGATGAACGCCTCGCTGCGTGTCAACGAAGCACTGCTAATCACCACTCACGCGTTTGAACCCTTCCAATGCGTAACGTGGGATTCACCTAACGGTACAGGCGAGCTGAGCCTGGCGGTGATCGACCGGACCAGCACCCGTATCGGCAGCAAGCAAGTCTCGAGCAGCACCTATTCCGACCCGGCGCAACTGGCGCATTTCATTGAAGAAGTGCGGGCCGAATTGAGCGAAAAAGGCTACGACCTACAACCGTGGTCGATGCCTGAATAAGCAGTAGGGCCAATGTGGAAGTGCGTCACTCTGACGCACTTCCACGCGGAAACTTATCACGCGCCTATATAACAGTGATATCAAACCGCATTATCAGTGCCATCACTTAATTGGCCAGCCTATAACGGTTTGAACTGCTCGATATGTTGATAGTCGGCCTGTAGTTGTTCGGCCATCAGACGAGCGCGCCCCAGGCGTATTGGCGCCATTTCCATATCAATCAACAGACTGGTGCAGGGTAATGCCTGCAATGCTGGCCAGGCACTGAGCCGCCCGTCGGTTAGAATCAGGCAACGTCGCTGTTCGTCCGGGTAACGCTTGGCCCGCTGCAACAACCACTGCCTGGCCTGTTCCAGCGCCGCCAGCAAGGGTGTACCACCGCCAGCGCCCAACGCTTCCAGCCAGGGGCCAAGCGCCCTCGACGCTTTTAACCCCTGACGCTGCCACCGTGGCTCTTTGCCGCTGGCCGTCAACAGTGCCAGCCGCGCCCGTTGCCGATAGGCCTGATCGAAGAACTCGGCCAACAAGCCTTTGGCATGGCTCAACGCCTTGTAGCGGCGAGTTGAAGCCGAGGCATCGACGATTACCACCCACAGTTCATGAGGTGAGGCGCTACGCTGAACCCAGCATAGGTCCAAGCGCTGACGTGGGCGCCCTTTGAGCAGCGTGGCAGGCCAGGCAACGCGCCCCTGCCTGCTGGCAACGGCTGCGCCCCGCTCACCTCGCTTCAATCGACCGGCATGTGGCCTTGCATCCGCCACGGTATGCTTGGGCGGGCGGATGCTCAGGGCTTTTTTGGCCAGCTGGGCGCCTCGCGTCGAACGCCAGTCGCGGTTGCCTGCGGTGGCAATTCCCCCCACTGACCCTCTGACTGCGCTTGTGCCTGGCTACTGCCTGCCGACTTGGGCGGCTGTGGCTGCGGCGAATCGGTCGCATGATCGCGACGGCGATGGCGCAAGGCGAATTCCGCCACAGCATCGATATCCTGTTCGCTGATGTGCTGAGCGCCACGCCACGCTGCATGGGCGCGCGCGGCACGTAACCAGACCAGATCGGCACGCAGACCATCGACGCCCGCGGCAAAACAGCGCTCGGTAATGTTCACCAGGGCTTGATCGTCCAGGGCAATAGCGGACAAGCGTTCACGTGCTTCATGACAGCGCAGTCGTAACGCGGCTTGCGCCTCCTCCCATTGCGCACAGAACGCAACTGGGTCGCTGTCGAACGCCAGTCGCCGGCGAATGATCTGCCCACGCGCTTGCGGCAGCGGCTGGCCCTCCAGGGCCACATTCAATCCGAAACGGTCAAGCAACTGTGGCCGCAGTTCGCCCTCTTCCGGGTTCATGGTGCCAATCAACACGAAGCGGGCACTGTGGCGGTGAGAGATACCGTCACGTTCGATACGGTTGGTGCCACTGGCGGCGACATCCAGCAACAGGTCGACCAGATGGTCGGCCAGCAGGTTGACTTCATCGACATAGAGCACGCCACCGTCAGCCTTGGCCAGAACACCCGGTGAAAACTGCGCGCGTCCTTGGCCGAGTGCGGCATCCAGATCGAGCGTACCGACCAGTCGCTCCTCTGTCGCACCCAAGGGCAAGGTCACGAATGGTCCTTCGCCGAGCAGGTCCGCCAGGCCTCGGGCCAGCGTACTTTTGGCCATGCCGCGCGGACCTTCGATCAGGACACCACCGATCTTCGGATCGATTGCAGTCAGGCACAATGCCAGTTTCAGGTCATCGGCACCGACCACCGCAGCCAGAGGAAAATGTGCAGCTTCAGTCATTTCAGTTCTCTTCTTCACCGTCCAGCAACTGTTCTTCAAGCGCTTCTTTATAGGCGCCAGGTGCTTGCCAGAGGCCACGCTGCTGGGCTTCCAGCAGGCGTTCAGTCATATCGCGCAAGGCATCGGGGTTGTGCTGACGGATAAAGTCCCGTGTCTCGCCATCCAGTACGTAGGCGTCGGCCAGCGCCTGATAATGATGATCGTCGATCAGGTGCGTAGTGGCATCAAAGGCGAACAGGTTATCGACGGTCGCCGCCAACTCGAAGGCACCCTTGTAGCCATGACGCTTTACCCCGTCAATCCACTTGGGGTTCAACGCCCTGGCACGGATGACGCGGTTCAACTCTTCTTTGAGGGTACGGATGCGTGGCCGTTCCGGCTGGCTGTGATCGCCATGATAGCTGGCCACCGATGCGCCACCGAGGCTTTCCACGGCGGCCAGCATGCCGCCCTGGAACTGGTAGTAATCATTGGAGTCGAGTAAGTCGTGCTCGTGGTTGTCCTGGTTCTGCAGTACGGCCTGAACCTGGCTCAGGCGGCGGGCAAAATGACCACGAGCAGGCGTACCTTCGTCTGCGCCACCATAGGCATAACCGCCGTAGTTCAGGTAAACCTCGGCCAGGTCCTCGCGACGATTCCACTGCCGACCATCGATCGCGTTTTGTACACCCGCACCATATGAGCCGGGCTTGGCCCCGAACACCCGCCACCCTGCCTGACGCCGCGCCTGCTCCGGTTCGACGCCGGTTGCCAGCAACTCCGCCTGTTCGGCCCGTACGCGCGCGGCCAACGGGTTGAGGTCGTCCGGCTCGTCCAGCGCTGCAACCGCTTGTACTGCGGCATCGAACAGTTTGATCAGGTTGCCGAAAGCATCGCGAAAGAAGCCCGAAACCCGCAAGGTCACATCAACCCGAGGCCTGTCGAGCAGGCTCAACGGCAAAATCTCGAAGTCATCGACGCGCTGACTGCCACTGGCCCATACCGGGCGTACGCCCATCAGCGCCATGGCTTGGGCAATGTCGTCCCCGCCCGTGCGCATGGTGGCCGTGCCCCACACCGACAACCCCAGCTGACGCAGGTGGTCGCCATGGTCCTGCAGGTGACGCTCCAGTATCAGGTTGGCCGAGGCAAAGCCCAGGCGCCAGGCAGTCGTGGTCGGCAGGTTGCGCACGTCCACGGTATAGAAGTTACGGCCGGTCGGCAGTACGTCGAGCCGCCCCCGGCTCGGTGCGCCGCTCGGGCCGGCCGGCACGAATCGCCCATCCAGCGCATCGAGCAGGCCCTGCATTTCTGCCGGCCCACAGGCATCCAGCTGCGGTGCGACGGTTTGTACCAGCGCCTCGAGAATCGCCCGGACATCGTTCCAGGAGGGTTCTTCCGGCAAGCTCACGACGCCGTCCAAGGCCTGCTCGATCAAGCGCAGTGCGTACAGTTCCAGTCGCTCACGGGTGTCACCCGCCGTACGCCAAGGGTCGGCACTTAGCTCATTCAACAGATGCGGACGCGGGCCTTGCCAGGCGCCCCCCAAATCGCAATCCAGCGGATCGACGCCAAGGGCAAATGCCTTGGCCAGCGCCCTTGGCAAGCTGGCATGCTGACCACGGCCATCGCCCCGCTCTACCCGCAGCAATGCCTGCAAGGTGTCCAGGCGCAGGCGGCCCTGGGGCGATTCTCCGAACACATGCAGGCCGTCACGAATCTGCGACTCCTTGAGGTCGCACAGGTAGGTGTCCAGCCTTGGCAACCAGACAGCGGCGTCATCCAGGCTGTTTTCCAACTGCAGTTCGCGATCGATATGGTTGTCACGGACCAGCGCGAGGATATCGCGCTGCAACTCAGTGGCTCGGCGTGGGTCGAGCAGTTGAGCTTCGTAATACTCGTCGGCGAGCAATTCCAGGTCACGCAACGGGCCGTAGGTTTCGGCACGGGTCAAGGGCGGCATCAGGTGATCGATGATTACCGCCTGAGTCCGGCGCTTGGCCTGGGCGCCTTCACCCGGGTCATTGACGATGAACGGATAGATGTTTGGCAACGGCCCCAGCAGTGCATCAGGCCAGCACTGCGCTGAAAGACCGACCCCCTTGCCTGGCAACCACTCCAGATTGCCGTGCTTGCCGACATGAATCAGTGCATCGGCGGCAAAGCCATGACGCAACCAGAAGTAGAAGGCCAGATAGCCATGGGGCGGTACCAGATCGGGGTCGTGGTAAACCGCACTGGCGTCCAGCTGGTAACCACGCGCAGGCTGAATACCGACGAAGGTCAGACCAAAACGCAGGCCGGCGATCATCATCCGCCCACTGCGGAACATCGGGTCCTGCTCAGGTTCACCCCAGCGCTCCCGCACGGCAGCCTGGTTGGCCGCCGGTAGCGCGGCGAATGCGACGCGGTAGTCCTCCAGCGCCATGCTTTGTGCACAAGGGCGCTGATCGAGGCTTTCCAGGTCGTTACTGACACCGCCGAGCAGGGCCTGGATCAATGCCGTGCCGGTGTCCGGCAAGGCGCCAACCGGATAACCCTGCCCCTGAAGTGCCCGTAGAATGTTCAGCGCTGCAGCCGGAGTGTCCAGCCCTACCCCGTTGCCAATTCGCCCGTCACGGGTCGGGTAGTTGGCAAGCACCAGGGCTACACGCTTCTGGGCATTGGGCAGTTGCGCCAGTTCACACCAGCGGCGTGCGAGCTCTGCAACGAAGTCCATACGCTCCGGCTGTGCACGGTAACAGACAACATCCGACTGGCTGCGCTCACTGCGCCACGCCAGGTCCTTGAAACTGATCGGGCGGGTGATGATGCGCCCATCGAGCTCCGGCAAGGCAATGTGCATCGCCAGATCACGTGCGCCCAAGCCCTGCTCGCTGGCCTGCCAACCGGGTTCGTTGTCTTGGGCGCAAATGGCCTGCAGCACCGGGATATTGCGGCGAAATGGCCGAAGGTGAGGCTTCTGCGGGCTGGACTGGGCAAACCCGGTTGTATTGATGACCAGCGCGGCCTCGACCTGATCCAGCCAGGCTTCCACTTGGGCCAGGCACTCGGCTTCCTTGAGGCTAGCCACCGCGATGGGCAGCGGGTTGAGCCCTGCGGCGCGGATGCGCTCGCAGAACACATCGATAAAGGCTGTATTGGCCGCTTGCAGGTGCGAGCGGTAGAACAGGACAGGAACCACAGGCTGACTGGCTACCCAGTCAGCGAACCAGTCGTCCAGTACCGCCGCCTCGCGCTCCGGGTGATACACCACCGTGCGCGGCAGTTGCTGGGGCACATCCCAGCGGTAGTCACGTCCGAGCCATTGATTGGCCATGCATTTGAAGAGGTTCAGCGCGTTGGCCTTGCCGCCCTGCCGCAGAAAGTGCCAGAGCCGCTCCGCGTCTGCCGCCGGCACGTTGCCAAGGCTGCTCAACTCCGGATCAGGGCGGTCGTCGCCCGGCACCAGGATCAACTGCACGCCTTGGGCAGCCAATGCCACCAACTGCTCGACGCCATAACGCCAATACCCAATGCCGCCGTGCAGCGACACCAAAATAACCTTGGCATGACGCAGCACCTGGTCAACATACAGGTCTACCGACGCATGATTCTGCACCTGCATCGGGTTGGCCAGACGCAGGCTGGGATAATCCTCCGGCAATTGCCGGGCCGTTTCGGCCAGCAGTGCCAGGTGTGAATCACCGCTGCAGAGAATAACCAGCTCGGCGGGGGTCTGGCCCAAGTCGGCAATACTGTCATCCGGCACAAAGCCGCCGGGCTGGGTCCGCAGCAGGTGCATGGGTCAGGCGCCCAGCGCTGTACGCAGTTCAGCTTCCAGTGTCGCGCCATCCAGCGCCTGGCCGATCAGTACCAGACGGGTACTGCGCGGCTCGTCTGCGCGCCAGGCACGATCGAAGTGCTTGTCGAAACGCGTACCGACACCCTGGATCAGCAGGCGCATCGGCTTGCCCGGAATGGCTGCAAAGCCTTTGGCACGGAGGATGCCATGACGTACGACCAGTTGGGTCAGGGCATCAAGCAGCAAGCTCTCGTCGGATTCAGGCAGCTCAATCGAAATGGAGTCGAAGGCGTCGTGGTCATGATCATCATGGTCTTCACCGTCATGATGGCTGTCATGGTGAGTGCGACGACCGTCAATGTGCGCTTCCGATTCCGCTGCCAATCCGAGCAAGACTTCTAGCGGTAGACGGCCACTGCTGGCCTCGACAACTTTGACTGCGGGTGGCAGCTCTTCGGCCACTTCGGCGCGTACCGCTGCCAAGGCATGTGCCTCGATCAGGTCGGCCTTGTTCAGTACCACCAGATCGGCACTGGCCAGTTGGTCGGCAAACAGTTCATGCAGCGGGGACTCGTGGTCCAGGTTCGGGTCGAGCTTACGCTGGGCATCCACCTGGTCCGGATACGCCGCAAACGTACCGGCAGCCACGGCCGGGCTGTCGACCACGGTAATGACCGCATCGACCGTGCAGGCGTTACGGATTTCAGGCCACTGGAAGGCCTGTACCAGAGGCTTTGGCAGGGCCAGGCCACTGGTTTCGATGAGGATATGGTCCAGGTCGCCACGACGCGCCACCAGCTCGCGCATGACCGGGAAGAACTCTTCCTGCACGGTGCAGCACAGGCAGCCGTTGGCAAGCTCGTACACCCGGCCGCTGGCCTCTTCTTCAGTACAGCCGATGCTGCATTGCTTGAGGATTTCACCGTCGATGCCCAGCTCGCCAAACTCATTGACGATGACTGCAATACGGCGACCCTGTGCATTGTCGAGCATATGCCGCAACAGCGTGGTTTTGCCCGAGCCGAGAAAGCCGGTGACGATGGTAACGGGGAGTTTTGCCAGTGTTTTCATGTCGTTGCCCTTGGCAGCAATGGCGGGCGGGCACGACGAAAACCACGGGGGTCATGTGCCCGTGCGCGTTCGCTACCGGATCACCCCGCCCGGTTGAATGTCGGAAACTGTCCGAGGCAGGTCTCCTGGCTTGCGTCGTGCTGGCGAACATACCAGCGGCACCGGCGCCTTCCCGCAAAACTACGCAGTGGCAATGCCAGGCTTTGCAACGCTTACAGTTGCGGGGGCAGCCGCGGCTTCAACCGCGTTCCCGTCTTAGCTCCGGGCTGACCGGAGAACCTCGAAACGGCAAGGCTACGCAGTCGTTCAGGGTCGGTCAACCGTCGTTGTGATTGACGCGCACCTGCGCCCATGATTTGCTACCGCCTTCGTTTGGGTGCCTTTAACGAGGTGAAACGGGAAACCGGTGCGTCGCGGCCTGAGTTACGCGCGACAATTCCGGTGCTGCCCCCGCAACGGTAAGCGAGGAAAGCGTCTAGACCACTGTGCCAGCAACGCGGCATGGGAAGGTGACGCTCCAGGCTGAGCACTGTGCCAGCCCTCGCAAGCCCGGAGACCGGCCCAGTACAGAATTGACAAACCCGCGGTGGGCGGGCGCTGTTGCAACCTCTGGGTGAGTCCGCCCAAGGGGTTCTTGCGCATGCCTGCTGCTGATAACCCCTCAGAGGAAAGCGCCATGCCCGTCACAACCGCCCACAGCCACTCCGCCGCCATCAGTACCACTCGCAGCCAGCGCCTGGTCGTCGCTATTGGCGCATCGCTGCTGGGCTTGTGCCTGGTTTACTTCGCGGGTTTTTCGCACATCGAGGCGGTTCACAACGCTGCCCATGACACCCGTCACAGCGCCGCGTTTCCTTGCCACTAAGGGGACAGCGCCATGATCAAGCACATTGCCCGCACGGCTGGCTTCACTGGCCTGCTCGCTGCCCTGCTGCTGACCTTGCTGCAAAGCCTGTGGGTCACCCCGCTGATTATCAAGGCGGAAACCTACGAGAGTGCAGCGCCTGCAGTCGAAACCCATAGCCATGATGCGGGTGCCGCCGAGCATCATCACGATGCGCAAGCCTGGGCCCCCGAAGACGGCTGGCAACGGCTGCTGTCCACGACCGGTAGCAACCTGGTAGTGGCCGTCGGTTTTGCCCTGGTACTGGCGGGGCTGTATACCTTGCGTGCGCCTGGAGGTTGGGTCGCAGGCGCACTGTGGGGCCTGGCAGGCTTTGCGGTGTTCTGCCTGGCGCCCACGCTGGGCTTGCCAGCGGAGTTGCCAGGAACGGCCGCGGCCGATCTGGCGCAACGCCAGTTCTGGTGGATCGGTACTGCAGCGGCCACCGCCATTGGTTTGGGGCTTATTGCATTCGCCAACAACGGTTTGCTCAAGTTACTGGGCGCCGCACTGCTGGTCATCCCTCATGTAATCGGTGCACCGCAGCCAGACGTGCATGAGGCCTTGGCTCCGGAAGCACTGGAGGCCGAATTCAAACTCGCTTCACTGCTGACCAACGCTGCCTTCTGGCTGGCATTGGGCTTGATCAGCAGTTGGCTCTACCGTCGCCTGAGCCAGGCGTAATGCCTGAACAGCCCAATCCGTTACGAGTATTCGCCGGGTTGGGCTGTCGCCGAGGCTGTTCGGTGGCAGCCTTGAGCGATCTACTGGATCAAACCCTGCGGGCCCATGGCCTCAGCCACGATAACCTGCGTGGCCTTGCCAGTATCGAACTGAAAAGCGAGGAGCCCGGCCTGCATGCCCTCGCCGCTCAACTCGGCATTCCACTGCTGTTTTTCAGCGCTGCCCAGTTGGCCACCTTTGAATCACGCCTGACCCACCGTTCGCTCCCCGCCTTCGCCCACAGCGGCTGTTACGGCGTCGCTGAAAGTGCTGCACTTGCATTGGCCGAGCACTACGGCGCAATGTCTGCACAGCTCCTTGTTCCACGTCATGCCAGCCTTAATGCCACCCTGGCATTGGCCTGCGGCGCGTCCTTTGACGGATAATCTGCGCCTCGCATCGACCTTACCTTCAGGATTCACCCCATGACCGTCTATTTCATCGGTGCCGGCCCCGGCGACCCGGAGCTGATTACCGTCAAGGGCCAGCGCCTGATTCATCGCTGCCCGGTCATTATCTATGCTGGCTCTCTGGTGCCCGCTGCCGTGCTCGAAGGGCACCGTGCCGAAACCGTGATCAACAGCGCTGAGCTTCACCTGGCGCAAATTATCGAGGCCATGCGAGAAGCCCATGCCAAAGGCCAGGATGTGGCCCGGGTACACAGTGGCGATCCGAGCCTGTATGGGGCCATTGGTGAGCAGATTCGCTATTTGCGCGAACTGGCGATTCCCTTCGAGATCATTCCCGGTGTCACCGCTGCTGCCGCCAGCGCCGCCTTGCTCGGTTGCGAGCTGACCCTGCCTGAGGTTTCGCAGAGCGTCATCCTCACGCGCTATGCCGACAAATCGCCTATGCCCGCTGGCGAGGAACTGGCCAGCCTGGCCGCACACAAGGCTACGCTTGCCATACACTTGGGGGTGCAGCATCTGGCAAAGATTGTCGAAGAATTGCGCCCCCACTATGGCGGGGACTGCCCAATCGCGGTCGTGCACCGTGCGACATGGCCCGACCAGGACTGGGTCAAAGGCACGCTGGACGATATCCTGACGCAAGTCCAGGCTAAGGGCTTCCGGCGTACTGCATTGATTCTGGTAGGACGGGTACTGGCAGCAGATGCCTTTGCCGAATCGGCGCTGTACCGTGCCGGCCACGCACACCTCTACCGGCCTTAGACGGCCTGTGTGCGACAGCACACTCACTGAGAATGAAGGAGTCGACCATGCTTGAACTGCGTCCCAACTGTGAATGCTGTGGTACCGATCTGCCTGGCGACAGCCAGGATGCGTTTATCTGCTCCTTCGAATGCACTTATTGTCGAGACTGCAACAACAATGAATTGAAGGGCCTCTGCCCAAACTGCGGCGGTCAACTGACGGCCCGCCCGCCACGTGTCGGTGCAGCATTAGTGCGCAACCCTGCTTCGACACAACGTATCGTCAAGGAAAACGGCTGTCCAACCCGCTCGAGCAAGTAGCCTCTCAACTGCAGGACACACCAAAGCGCGTCTTCATATGAGGCCGCGATTCCGGTTTTTCCAATAGCAGTTAGGCATGCTTCACTTTGATCGTAGGATTTTTCACTTAAACAACCTGTATTTTTCTACGCTCCTATACTCTCCATACTCATTGGCTATTATTCTGCGTATCGTAAGCTGCTTGCCGACAACGGCCTGGCGCGCCTTCCTGAGAAAATCAAGAAAAGGCCCACATTCACGACAAGGAGTTGCGCATGGCGAAGGTCTTAATCGTCGACGATCACCCCACTATTCGTATTGGCTTGAAGATGCTGCTGGAACAGCAGCGGCACCAGGTCCTGGGCGAGTGCGGCGACGGCGCAGAATCTATTCAGTTGGTTGAAAAGCTCAAGCCCGACGTTGTCATTCTTGACCTTGGGCTGCCACGCCGTGATGGCCTGAGTGTGATCCAGCGTCTGCTGAAAGCGGATCAGCCGCCGCGCATTGTGGTGTACACCGGACAGGCAGCAGAGCTGTATGCCCGAAGGTGCCTGGATGCAGGTGCTTCCGCCTTTGTTCAAAAGGAAGAGACGGCCGACTCCCTGATGGCGGCCTTGAAAGCGGTTGTGTCCGGTTACTCTTACTTCCCTGACATGTCCTTGCGCGGCCCGATGACCACTGAGAAGCAGCGCCTGGAAGAGTTGTCCGCTCAAGAAATGGTCGTGCTGCGCTTGCTCGCCAAAGGCCGCTCCAACAAAGATATCGCTGACGACATTCAGCTCAGCCCAAAGACCATCAGTACCTACAAAACCCGAATCATGGAGAAGCTACAGGTCAATTCGCTGGTCGAAATGGTCGATCTGGCCAACCGTAATATGCTATGAAGCGCCCAAGGCTGGCCTTTCTGGCCTGCTGTCTGGTATTGCTGACAGCCAGTCACTCTTTCGCTGACAGTCAGGGCGAACCGCGCACGCTGCTCGCCCGCTCCTTGAGCAGTAGTAAACCCTTGTCGCTGTCGGAGGATGACCGTCAGTGGTTGAAAGACAAGCGCACGCTGGTATTGGGCACCTCGGCGCCGGACTACCCTCCGTTCGACATCAACCTCAGCCAGACCGACTATGAGGGCCTGACTGCAGATTACGCAGGCCTGCTCGGCGAGCAGTTGAAAATTCCGATTGAAGTGCAACGTTTCTCAAGCCGTCACGAGGCCATCGCCGCCCTGGATGCAGGCCGCATCGACCTGCTGGGCAGCGCCAACGGCTATGAGGCGGCAGACACTACGCTGATCCTGAGCCAGCCGTATGCCGATGACCAGCCCATCATCGTCACCCCACTGGGCAAACCCCGCAGTACAGAGGACCCACTGGCAAACGTGACATTGGCCATGGTGGACCACTACCTGCCGGAGGCCGAGGTTCACCAGCTTTACCCTGCGGCACACTTGCAACTCTACAACTCGACCCTGAGCGCCCTTTCTGCCGTGGCCTTGGGCCAGGCCGAGGCCTATTTCGGTGATGTTGTCAGTTCTGACTATCTGATTGGCCGGTACTTTCAAGACAGCTTGCGGATCTCGCATTTTGTCAAAAATGATCGAAGCAGCTTTTCCTTCGCGCTGTCACGCGACAATCAGACCTTGCTACGCCTGGTCAACCAGGCCCTGGGTAATATCGCAGACAGCGACCGCCTTAACGTACTGCGCCGCTGGAGCAGCGGTAATGCGAGCATCCTGCTGAACCGCGAAGCGTCATCGCTGAATGCGACTGAGCGTGCCTGGATTGAACAACACCCCATCGCACGGGTTGCAGTGAACAGCACCTACGCGCCGCTTACGTTCATGGATGACAACCAGCACTTTCGCGGTATCACCGTTGACTTGCTGGAGCAGATCACATTACGCACCGGCTTGAGGTTCGAATTTGTAGAGGCCCCCTCGGTATCGGCAATCATCGAGCAGGTTGAACATGGCCAGGCTGACATCGCAGGGGCGCTGATGTATGGCCCGTCCCGGCAAGCCCGGCTCAATTTTACCCGCCCCTACCTGGCCAATCCCCAAGTGATTGTCACCAGCCTGCGCGAGGATGCACCGCAGAGCCTTGAGCAGCTAAAGGGCCGACGCCTGGCGGTCGTGCGCGACTATGCGTTCAAGGACCAGTTGTTGAAGCAGCACCCGGATATTCAGTTAGTCGAGGCGCCCAATGCCATGGCGCTGATGGAGTACGTCGCTCAAGGCCGGGCAGATGCCGCTATCAGCACTCACCTGAATGCCGTCTACTTCACCCGCAGGTTGTTCAAGGACAGTCTGCGGATCTGTGCAACGCTGGGTGATACACCGGTTACCGCTGCTTTCGCCACCGCGCCCGATGCCACGGTTCTGCATTCGATTCTTAACAAGGCGCTGCTGAGCATCCCCCCAGACGAGATGGTCCAGTTGACCAACCGCTGGCGAACCAATGCACTGATCAGCAACGACCGTTGGCAGAACTACCGTGCACTGATCCTGCAGATTCTGATCGGCGCCGGCCTGGTCATTGGCGCCATTTTTTTCTGGAACCACTACCTGCGCAAACTGATTCGACAACGTACCGAGGCCGAACAGGCGCTGCAGGAACAGTTGGGTTTCAGCAAACGCTTGCTTGAAGAGTTACGTGAAGCCAAAGAACAGGCCGATTCAGCCAACAGGGCCAAAAGTACCTTCCTGGCAACCATGAGCCATGAGATCCGAACCCCGATGAACGCAGTCATCGGCCTGTTGGAGCTGGCCGTCATCGATGCCGAACAAGATCGCGCAGACCCCGCTTCACTGAAGGTTGCCTCTGATGCTGCCAATGGTCTGTTGGAACTGATCGGCGATATTCTTGACATCGCCCGGATCGAGTCAGGGCACATGACCCTGACCCCTCAGCCGACCGACCTGCTGGCCGTGATTGACGCGACCGTGCGCATGCATGAAGGCAGTGCAAGGCTCAAGGGGCTGACGTTGCGATCCGACTTGCAAAGGCCCTTGCCCGGCCTGGTATTGATCGACCCCCTGCGTTTCCGGCAGGTACTGTCGAACCTGTTGAGTAATGCCATCAAGTTCACCGAACACGGCCATGTCACCGTCCGCCTGCGCGCTGACAGCACCTCTTCAGACCCACACATGGACCTGCAGCTTGACGTGGAAGACACCGGTGTCGGCATCAGCCTCGAAGACCAGGCCCGCTTGTTCAGCCCCTTTGTGCAAGCCAGTCATCAGCGCTCCCAGCAAGGTACCGGCCTGGGGCTGGTGATCAGCCGCACACTGTGCGAACTCATGGGTGGGCGCCTGACGTTGCACAGCACACTTGGCCAAGGCACCCGGATCTGTATTGAACTCTACCTGCCACGAGTAGACCCCAGTAGCGTGGCAACCCTGCCAACCGAGGATGCTCCGCAGAACGGCATCAGTCCGAAGCTGAGCATTCTGGTCGTCGACGACTACCCCGCCAACCTGATGCTGCTTGAAAAGCAACTGAGCGTGCTGGGGCATGATGTCACCCTGGCGGATGATGGCAGCCGTGCGTTGCAAGCCTGGCAGAATCAGCGTTTCGATGTGGTTATCAGCGACTGCAACATGCCCATCATGGACGGGCATGAACTGACCCGGCGTATTCGCAGTGCAGAAGCCGAGAACAACCTGCCCCCCTGCTTGATCCTTGGCCTGACCGCCAATGCCCAAGCTGAAGAGCGAGAACGCTGCCTGTCCTCCGGCATGAATGACTGTCTGTTCAAACCCATCGGTCTGAACGAGTTGCGCCGCCAGTTGCAGACAGCCGGGGCCGGCCCTCAAGCCGATCCTGCACCTGGAAGTGGCCTTGGCCCTGTAGACAGCGCATCCAGCGCAGACAGCAGCGGCTTCGATATCGACAACCTGCGCTACCTGACGCTGGGCGATCCGAAACTGATCACACGCCTGTTGGGTGAACTGGCAGAGAGCAACGCCAAAGACCTTGAGGCACTGCAGTCGCTTGGCGCTTCTCCTACGCACCAGGATGTGCGCGCACTGGCGCATCGGATCAAAGGGGGGGCCAAAATGCTCAAGGCCCGCGGCGTCGTGCAGTGTTGTGAAGCCGTAGAGCAGGCCTGTGCCGGAAAACCCTCGCAACAGGAACTGCATGCCCTGATCCTGAAACTGGAAAAGAGCATGACCGACCTGGATGCGCATTTGAATCAACGCACCCCAACCCACTAGGCTCAGGTGCTTTCGCGAACAACCAGCTCGAAGCCCAGGTCCTGTGCCGATTGCAGGCCTTTCTTGCCGTCCAGTACCGCCAGCAGTGCTTGCGCCGCGCAACGCCCGACAGCGGCGCGTGGTGTTCGTATCGAGGTCAACCGGGGTACCAGGTGAGCCGATGATGGCAAGTCGTTGAACCCCACCATCGCGACACGCTCTGGCACGGCAATCCCCTGGCGCAACGCTTGAAGTATCGCGCCCTGCGCCAGGTCGTCGTTACAGAAGAAAATCCCGTCGAGGTCAGGGTGTTGGGCAATCAGCTGGCTGAACAGCTCACTCCCCAGGCCAATGGATGAAGGTTGTGGTGCCAGCAATTCCAGCTCCGGCGCTTGCAGCCCCGCTTCGGCAAGCACCTGGCGAAAACCTTCAGCCCGCTGCATGACACGAGGATCCAGCTGTGCGGCGATAAAGCCCAGCCGGCGTCGCCCCCGGGCCAACAAGTGTTGCGCTGCTGCGCGGCCAGCGTCGCGCTGGGAGAAGCCTACCGAGATCACCCCTTCTGCGTTGCCAAGTTCCATCATGTGTACGCAGGGCACAGCACTGGCGCTCAACATCCGCTGCGCTGCCTCGGTGCGATCGAAGCCAGTCAGCAGAATGCCGCAGGGCTGATAGGCCAGGTAGTTGCGGATCAGGTTCTCCTCTTCGGCAAGGTCGTAGTGGTAGTTACCGATCAATACCTCCAACCCGCGCGGGCGCATGACCTCATGGATCGCTTCGAGCGTGTCGATGAACAAGTGGTTGGACAACGACGGAATCAGCACGACCACCGACTGGCTTTGCGCCGAAGCCAATGCACGCGCAGCCGGGTTGGCGACATAGCCCAGTGTCGCCGCGGCCACCTGGACTTTTTCTACCAGCTCCGGGGCAACCGTACTGACACCGCGCAATGCGCGGGACGCTGTGATCGGGGAAACCCCGGAAAGCCTGGCCACTTCTGCCAGGGTGGGACGACCGGTAGTGCGGGAGCCGATTCGGGTCATGGGCCTGATATTTTTGTCTTGCAAAGAATGGGGAACGAGCACTAAGGTAGCGCTGTCTCATGCGTCAGGCAATGCAAAACTGCGTGCGTGCTGCAAGGAACACCCAGACTGCTAATACAAAATCAATAACATCTGGGCAGGTAGCGTCCGAGCCAATCTTTCTACCGGCCAAAGACAGCGCTATCTTGCTCTGCAGGAGGTACCGATGAACACTTCCCAGGCCGCGATAGTGGTAATGGGTGTAGCTGGATGCGGCAAGAGCCGCATGGGTTCAGCTATTGCCGAACGCAGTGGTGGGCACTTGATCGAAGGCGATGCCTTTCATCCAGCCGCCAACATCGAAAAAATGAGCGCCGGCATTCCACTCGACGACCACGACCGCGCCGGTTGGTTGATACGCCTGGCTGAAGAGCTGCAGGCTACGATCGCCGCAGGTGAACGCCCTATTCTCACCTGCTCGGCCCTCAAGCAACGTTACCGGCAGACCTTGCGTGATGCCGTGCCGGCGTTATGTTTCGTCTTTCTCGAATTGTCCCCAGAAGAAGCCACCCGACGCGTCCGCGCCCGTCCGGGGCATTTCATGCCCGCCAGCCTGATCGACAGCCAGTTCGCAGCACTTGAAGCCCCCCATGACGAGCCGCTGACACTGGTGCTGGATGCCACCTTGCCGGTCGATCAGTTGGCAACCAGGGTGGACCAATGGCTAAAGCCCTGCGGTGAGTCGTTACTGGCGCAAACAGCCTGACCAAAGCTGATTTTCCGGCTCACCAAAGATAGCGCTATCTCAGGCATTTCAAGCACCACCCATACTGCCCAAAATAAAGACAATATGAGGCTCTGAACCATGTTCGGACTGGCAACTGACACGTACCTGCTATTGGACGCCCTGCTCACCATCATCGGCCTGGTGCTGCTGATTACCCACTTTAAAGTCCACCCCTTCGTCGCCCTGACACTGGCTGCCGGCTTCCTCGGCCTGACCTCCGGCATGCCGGTGGCCAAGGTGATGAAGTCATTTCAAGACGGTTTCGGCGGTGTGCTCGGTTTCGTCGGTATTGTCCTGGCACTGGGTACCATGCTCGGCAAACTGATGGCCGACTCTGGCGGGGCCGACCAGATAGCACAGACACTCATCCGTGCGTTCGGCAAACGGTACGTCCATTGGGCCATGATGTTCGCGGCCTTTCTGGTGGGCATTCCGCTGTTCTTCGAGATCGGTTTCGTCTTGCTCATCCCGCTGGTATTCATCGTTGCCCGACGCTCCGGTGTGTCGCTGATCAAGATCGGCATTCCGCTGCTCGCCGGCCTGTCAGTGGTACACGGGTTGGTGCCGCCACATCCAGGTCCGCTGCTGGCGATTGGCATTTTCAATGCCGATATTGGCAAGACGATTTTCTACGGACTGATCGTTGCCCTGCCGACCGCCATCATTGCTGGCCCGCTGTATGGCAACTTCATCTCGCGTCATATCCCAGGTTCACCCTCACAGGCATTGATGGAGCAGATTGCGCGTGAGTCCGACCAGCAGAACCTGCCGAGCTTCAGCGTGACGCTGATGACCGTGCTGTTGCCAGTGTTCCTGATGCTGCTGAAAACCTTCGCCGACGTTGTGCTGCCCGCCGAGCACATCTTCCGCCAGTGGATGGACCTGATCGGACACCCGATCACCGCCCTGCTCGCCGCGCTGTTGCTGGCGTTCTATACCTTTGGCTCAGCCCGCGGGTTCAACCGCCAGCAGATCATGAAACTGCTGGACCAAAGCCTGGCCCCTACTGCCGCCATCGTGCTGATCGTTGGCGCCGGCGGTGGCTTCAAGCAAATGTTGGTCGATACCGGTGTCGGCAATGTCATCGGGCAGATGGCCGTCCAGGCGCAGATTTCGCCCATCATGCTCGCCTGGCTGGTAGCGGCGGTGATTCGCATCGCCACAGGATCAGCGACGGTCGCAACCATCACAGGCGCCGGAATCGTTGCGCCGGTGATCGGGATGATTCCCGGGGTGAACCGCGAATTGCTGGTACTGGCCACCGGGGCTGGCTCGTTGATCCTGTCTCACGTCAACGATGCGGGGTTCTGGCTGGTGAAGCAGTACTTCAACATGACCGTAGCGCAGACGTTCAAGACCTGGAGCATGATGGAGACCATCCTCTCCGTGGTCGGAATCATCTTCATCATGCTGCTGTCATGGGTGGTTTGATCAACGTGGCGCCGGGCTGACCGGCGCCACGTTACATCAGAACGCAGCCTTGAAGATGGCTTCAATCTCGGCCTGGTTCGCCGGGCGTGGGTTGGTCAGACCGCAGGCGTCTTTCAGCGCATTGGCCGCCAGCGTCGGGATATCCTCTTCGCGGGCACCGAGCACCGCCAGGCCAACCGGAATGTCGATAGACCGTGCCAGGCTGACGATCCCGGCGATGGCCGCATCACTGCCCTGCTCCGGGGTCAGGCCGTTGGTTTCGATACCCATGGCCGTGGCCACATCGCGCAAGCGCGTGGCACTGACGCTGGCGTTGAAACGCTGCACATGAGGCAGCAGCACGGCATTACAAACGCCATGCGGCAAGTCATAGAAGCCACCCAATTGATGAGCCATCGCATGCACATACCCCAGCGAGGCATTGTTGAATGCCATGCCCGCCAGGAACTGCGCATAGGCCATGTTCTCGCGGGCCTTGAGGTCGGCGCCTTCGTTCACGGCCTGACGCAGGTTCTCGTTGATCAACGCTATCGCTTTCAGCGCGCAGGCATCGGTAATCGGTGTGGCTGCCGTCGACACATACGCCTCAATCGCATGGGTCAGCGCATCCATACCGGTTGCAGCGGTCAGTGACTTGGGCATGGCTACCATCAAGGCCGGGTCGTTGACCGATAACAGCGGTGTCACGTTGCGGTCGACAATGGCCATTTTTACGTGGCGGGCCTCGTCGGTAATGATGCAGAAACGCGTCATTTCACTGGCGGTGCCGGCCGTGGTGTTGATCGCAATCAGTGGCAATTGCGGCTTGGCCGAACGGTCGACACCTTCGTAGTCACGGATATGCCCGCCGTTGGTTGCACACAGCGCGATGCCCTTGGCACAGTCATGGGGCGAACCGCCGCCCAATGAAATGACAAAGTCGCACCGCTCACGCTGCAGCAGGGCCAGCCCTTGTTCGACGTTGGCAATGCTGGGGTTGGGTTTGGCACCGTCAAAAATGGCGGCATCGATGTCGCGCACCGCCAGCTGCTCGGAAATCCTCTCGGCAACACCGGCCTTGGCCAGGCCACTATCGGTGACGATCAAGGCCTTGCGAAAACCGTAGCCGGCAATAGCATCCATTGCCTCTGCCAGGCAATCGATGCCCATGATGTTGACCGCTGGAATGAAAAACGTACTGCTCATGGTCCGATCCCTCATGCAATGTGCGATTGCACTCAGGATCTACCTGTAGGCAGAACGGCGTGTTGATCTGTGGCAACGAAGGGCTTAACCCAGAAACAACTGGTAGGCCGGATTATCCGTTTCGTCCCAGTAGCGATAGCCTATGGCGTCCAGCATCGCGGGTAACTCCGCACGCTCCTCTTCTGGCACTTCAAGAGCGGTAAACACCCGGGCTTCAGCCGCACCGTGGTTGCGGTAGTGAAACAGGCTGATGTTCCAGCGCTTGCCCAGCCGTTCAAGGAACGCCAGCAAGGCACCTGGGCGCTCAGGAAACTCAAAGCGCAGGACCCGTTCGTTGGCACCGGGACCAGCATGGCCGCCAACCGTATGGCGAATGTGCAGCTTGGCCAGTTCGTTATCCGTCAGGTCTAGCACGCTGTAGCCCTGATCACGCAGGCTCGACAACAACTGCGCACGAGGATCCCGCTGGGGGTGGGTTTGCACGCCCACGAACAGGCGAGCCTCCTTGCCGGGGTAGTAGCGGTAATTGAACTCGGTGATCTGACGCTTGCCCAGCGCCTGGCAGAACGCCCTGAAGCTGCCGGGTTGTTCCGGGATGGTCACCGCGATGATCGCTTCACGTTGCTCCCCCAGTTCTGCGCGTTCGGCTACGTGCCGCAACCGGTCGAAGTTGACGTTGGCCCCCGAATCGATGGCCACCAGCGTCTGCCCCGTCACACCGCGCGACGCCACATACCGCTTGATGCCGGCGACAGCCAATGCGCCCGATGGTTCGGTGATCGAACGGGTGTCGTCATAGATATCCTTGATCGCCGCGCAGATTTCATCGTTGCCAACCGTGATCACCTCATCCACGAAGTGACGACACACGTCAAAACAATGCGCACCGATCTGCGCCACGGCCACACCGTCTGCGAAACTGCCGACCTGTGACAGTACCACCCGCTCCCCGGCCGCCATGGCCGCTTGCAGGCAGTTGGAGTCTGCCGGTTCTACACCAATGACCTTGACCTGCGGACGCAGGTACTTCACATACGCCGCGATCCCCGCGATCAACCCACCACCACCGACCGGCACGAAGATCGCATCCAGGTTGCCAGGCTGCTGACGAAGGATTTCCATGGCGACAGTGCCCTGCCCGGCAATGACGTCCGGGTCATCGAAGGGCGGCACAAAGGTCATGCCCTCGGTGTCGGCCAACGTCAGCGCATGAGCCAGGGCTTGAGGGAAGCTGTCACCGTGCAACACCACGTGGCCACCACGGGAACGCACACCTTCGACCTTCAGTTCAGGGGTGGTGGTTGGCATTACGATAGTGGCGGTCATGGCCAACTCGCGGGCGGCCAAGGCAACGCCTTGAGCATGGTTGCCTGCCGACGCGGTGACCACGCCAGAGGCGCGCTGGGCGGCAGTCAAGGCACTCAATCGGGTATACGCGCCACGGATCTTGAAGGAAAAGGTGGGCTGCAGGTCTTCACGCTTGAGCAACACCTCGTTGCCCAAGGCAGCCGATAGTGCACGGGCCGATTGCAGTGGTGTTTCAATGGCCAGGTCATACACCGGTGCGGCAAGAATCCTGCGCACATAGTCCGACAGCATCGTGGTCAAGACGGTGGGTACGCTGGGGCAAGCGGTAAGGCTGGTCATCGGTGACTCCTGGTTTTTTTCAAAGTGCCCAGGAGAGAGAGAAAGAACCCGCCTCCAGGGCGGGTTCGGTGCAAGTGCCAGCTAGCCCGCCAAAACGATAATGGCGGTAATAATGCTGTGCTGAGGCAAATGCGGGAGTAAAGTCATGAGGAGGAAACTAGCTCAGGTCTCCCCCTCACGTCAACGACTTGTGCTAGGCTTGCCGCCCCGCTTGGCCTCAAGCGTCCGACCAAGCGATTGGACAAGCTTTCGGGCAACTGCTTGTATCTAGCGTTTACAGGACATGATTACCGTACAACTTCTAGCACGCGCAAGGAGGCTATGAGGAGCACGAACATGCCCTATAAAGTCATGATGGTTTTCGGCACACGCCCCGAAGCGATCAAGATGGCGCCGCTGGCGAGGGTATTGCGCCAATGGCCCGACATCGCGCTGAACATCTGCTCCAGCGGGCAACACCGGGAAATGCTCAATCACGTTCTGAAGGACTTCTGCCTGACCGTCGACATCGACCTTCAGGTCATGACCGACAACCAGAGTCTCAACGAATTGTCCCAACAGTTGCTGGGTAAGCTCGACCTTTACTACGAGCAGGTAAAACCGGATATCGTCCTTGTTCACGGTGATACCACCACCAGTTTCATTGCTGCGCTCTGTGCCTTCAACCGCCATATCCCCATTGCCCATGTCGAGGCCGGCCTGCGCACCGGAAACCTCAAGGCGCCCTGGCCCGAGGAAGCCAATCGCCGTATGACCACGATCATCGCCGACCTGCATTTCCCCCCGACCAAGAAGGCCCGCGATAACCTGCTGCACGAAGGGGTCGTGCTGGAGCAGATCGAAGTGACCGGCAATACGGTCATCGATGCCTTGCTGTGGATGCGCGAACACCTCAAGAGCAGCCACTGGAAACCGGCAACCGCCTCGCCACTGTCAGCCTTGCGCGATGACCAGCGCATGGTGCTGATCACTGGCCATCGCCGGGAAAACTTCGGGCATGGCTTTGAGCGTATCTGCCTGGCCATCGCCGAGCTGGCCCTGCGTTACCCCGAGGTTCAGTTCGTCTACCCGGTGCATCTTAATCCGCACGTCCAGAAGGCCGTCTACTCGGTTCTTTCACATCAGCCGAACATCCTGCTGGTCGCCCCTCAGGACTATCGACACTTTGTCTGGCTAATGGACCGCGCCTACTTGATCCTGAGCGATTCCGGAGGAATCCAGGAAGAAGCACCGGCACTGGGCAAGCCACTGCTGGTGCTGCGCAAGGTAACGGAGCGGCCCTCGGTACTGGAGGGTGGCACGGTGTTGCTGGTGGGCACCCAGACCGAACGGATCGTCAAGGAAACCAGCCGCCTGCTTGAAGAGCCTGACCACTACCAGCGCATGAGCCGGGTGTTCAGCCCTTATGGTGACGGACATGCCAGCGAGCGCATTGCCGAACGGCTGAGCCGCTGGCTCGAGGACAACGCCAACGGGCGAGAGATCTCATGAGCCTGGGCCTGGTCGACGCCCTGACCTACGTGCTGTTCGGCCTCAAGCTGCTGGCCATCGTACTGGCCAGCCTGATGTTCCTGCTCGGGCTCGACGATCTGTTCATCGACCTGATCTATTGGTTGCGCAAACTCATACGACGCTTTCGCATCTATGACAAATATGCGCGCGCCGACGAACGCCGCCTGTTCGAGGTACCGGAAAAACCGCTGGCAATCATGGTGCCTGCCTGGCACGAAGTGGGCGTCGTTGGCGAGATGGCCCGCTTGGCAGCCTCCACACTCGATTACGAGAACTACCAGATCTTTGTCGGCACCTACCCCAACGACCCGCAAACCCAGGCCGATGTCGACGCGGTGTGCCTACATTATCCCAATGTTCACAAAGTCATCTGTGCCCGCCCCGGCCCCACCAGCAAGGCCGACTGCCTGAACAACATCATCGACGCGATCCTGCGCTTCCAGCGCGATGCGAGAATCGAGTTCGCCGGTTACATCCTGCATGACGCCGAGGATGTCATCTCGCCGATGGAGTTGCGGCTGTTCAACTACTTGCTGCCCGACAAGGACATGATTCAGATACCGGTCTACCCCTTCGCCCCCCAATGGCACGGGTTCACGGCAGGTCATTACGTCGATGAGTTCGCCGAAAACCATGGCAAGGATGTCATTGTCCGCGAAGCGCTCAGCGGCCAGGTTCCCAGCGCCGGTGTCGGTACCTGCTTCAGCCGCCGGGCTATCACGGCACTACTTGAAGACGGCGACGGTATCGCATTCGATGTACAGAGCCTGACCGAAGACTACGACATCGGCTTCAGGCTCAAGCGCAAAGGCATGAAGTGCATCTTTGCCCGTTATTCGATAAGCGACCCGCAACTTGCGCTCAAGCGCGAGTGGCATTGGGGCATGAGCCGTGAATTTGCCCAGGTAATCTGCGTGCGCGAACACTTTCCGCGTGACTGGCGACACGCGATCCGCCAGAAGTCGCGCTGGATCGTGGGGATTGTCTTTCAGGGCACCAGCAACCTGGGCTGGAGCCGCATAGCGGCACTCAACTACTTCCTCTGGCGCGATCGCCGTGGGCTGTTTGCCTACCTGCTGAGCTTTCTGGTTAACCTGTTGTTCCTGGTGTTGCTGGCCATGTGGCTGGTGACGGTGATCGCGCCCGACGCCTGGCGCTTCCCGTCCATCCTGTCCGACAGCGCCCTGTTGTCGACGCTGCTCTGGCTCAACGGCCTGCTGTTGATCAACCGTTTGCTTCAGCGCGGTTATTTCGTCACCCGTTACTACGGCATCATTGAGGGCCTGCTTTCGGCACCCCGAATGATGTGGAGCAATTTCGTCAATTTTTTCGCCAACCTGCGAGCCCTGCGCCAAGTCTTGGAGATGGGCGACTCACGACGGGTCGCCTGGGACAAGACCACTCATGAGTTTCCAGCGCTGACCACCCCCATGCGCGAACCGTTGGGGCAGCGTTTGGTCGCCAAGGGGCTGATCAGCGAAGCACAACTGCAGGATGCCCTGACCAGCCCGGTACGCCGGCGCCTGGGGCGTGAGCTGCTGTTGCGAGGACTGATCGACAGCGAGCAGTTGGTCCAGGCACTTGCCGAGCAATTTGACATGGCGTGGGCACTGCTCAACCCGTTCAACATTCCCCCGGCGCTGATTACCCTCTTGCCTCGTCGGCTGGCTATTCTCTATGCGGTGCTGCCGGTCGCTGAAGACGGCCCGACGCTGGTTCTGGCCAGCGAGGGGCCTGTCAGCCAGGTGGCGCTGGGTGTGATCAGTCGCCAGTTGAAACGTCCCGTACGCTGCCAACTGGCCCCCCAAGGGCGAGTCACCCTGGGATTGAGTTATCACTACCCCAGCCCCTGGCAACCGGAGGACACGCGGCAAATGCTCGCAGTGCTGGCCAAGCATCAGGACGACGCTGCGCTCCTTGAGCGGGTCAGCCATCACCAGGTCATGCTTGGCGCACTGCTGCAGGTGCGTGGTATTTTGCCAAGCAGCCTGTTCAATCAGGTACTCATTGACTACAACCCGGAGCAGATGTCGATCGGCGAGCACCTGGTTGCGCGCGGTTTGATTACCGCCGAGGTTCTTCAGGAAGCGCTGGCCGAGCAGGCCGCCGAGCTGCGGATCGCCTATCAGATGGCACAGGAAGTGGCATGAAACGACGTCCACTGCTGATTTTCACCAGCCTGCTGGTAGCGTGCATCAGTTCACAGACGCTCGCCGCGCCGCTCAGTAGTTTTGAGCGATTCCGCAGCTTTCCCTATATGGACCGCAGCTACCGCGAGGCGCGCAACAACAACTGGCAAGAGGTCGAGCGGTTGACCCGGCACCTGCTGGAGAAAGTACCCAACAACGATGATGCACGCGCCCTGCTGATCGAGGCGCTTACCCGGCAACGACGCTACCGCGAGGCTGTACAGGTGGCCGAAGCCTTTGGCGCCAGCGCAGATCACGCCGACGCCCTGCTGCAACTGCGCCTGACCTGGATTGAGCAAGACCCGCCCGGTAAAAGCCAGGTCGAGCGGTGGATCGCGGACAGTGACCTCACGCAACGCATACGCTTATGGCAAGCCTATAGCCTGAGCCTGGCCAAATTCGGGGGCGCCCAACGGGCATTGGAATGGCTCAACCAACTGCCTGGCAAAGGTGATGATCGTCTGCTGCGCATGGCGCGCGCCAACTGGGCCGAGCAACTGCACAACAGTGAGCAAACCATAGCACAGCTCGCGCCTTTGGCCGCGCGCGGGCCGTTGCCTGAAGAACCGTGGCGGCGCCTGGCCAATGCTTACGTCCAGCGCCTGGACGAAACAGCACTCAGCGCACTGTTGACCAAGCCGCCGTCTGCCGAAGCGGCACGCCAAATGCGCCTGGCGATGATCGACCGAGCCATCGCGCTGGATCAAAAGAACCTGGCACTGCGCTGGCTGCAAGCATTACCCAAGCAGGAGCTTGAGCAACCGCAACGGCGTCAGCAACTGAGGGAGCTCGTCCAGCAAAGCGACCGCAGGGCCTTGGCTCAACGCCTGCCGGTCGAAGCCATGGCGCATCCTCTCGATCACCCAGGTGAAGCCATTGATGCCTGGGAGCGCCTTTATCACCTCAACGGTAGCCTGGAGGCGCTGGATCAGGTCACCTACCTACAACTCACACACCATCAGGATGACCGTGCACAACACTTGCTCGAACTGGCCTACGACCGTCGCCAAGGTCCCTGGCCACCGGTGTTACTGCAACGGCTAGGTGGATTGTACAGTCGCGTCGACAGGCCACTGGATGCAGGCCGTGCGAAAACCCTGATCCCGCAACTCGACAGCGCCAGCCGCGAGCAACTGCTGGCACGCTTGGCACAGAGTGGTCACTGCGAAGTCGTTCGCGCAGCGACCCCGCCAATACCTCATGAAATCGGTGAGTTGCGTGCGCTGGGCCGCTGCGCGATGCCAGAACGCCCCGGAGTGGCCGTCGCCTATTACCAGGCGGCCGTACGACGTGGCGACCCGGCCAGCCAAGTGCCATTGGCCTATGCACTGGACGCGGCGGGCGACGCCGAAGCCGCCTACAGGATCTGGCAGCAACTGCCCTCCGAGCAGTGGACGGCCAATGCCCGACTTACCGCCGCCCGTAGCGCCTTGAACAGCAACCACACTCAAGAGGCCTGGGTGCATTGGCGTGCTGCGCCACACAGCAGCGCCGACGACTGGGCATTGGGCGCGGCCATTGCGCAACGCCGTGGCGCTTTCGCCGAAGCCATGGCCCTGCAACGCGAAGCGCTGCGACATCAGCCGCGCGCCGATCACTACTATGCAGCCTCCGTGACCGCACAGCACGCCAACGAGCCGCAGCAGAGCCATGAATGGCTGGCAGAAGCGGCACGGCTCGCCCCCGAAAACCCGCGCTATCGCGCCGACTACGGCGTGCGCCTGGCCGCCGCCGATACACCACAACTGCGTAGGCAATCGCTGCCCTACCTGATACAGGCCAGCCACGACTTTCCGGAAGACTACCGCATTGGCGAAACCCTGGCCTGGCGCTACGACGAGGTTGAAAACAGCGCGGCAGCCCGCCAGGAACTGCGCCGTATCATCGACCTGGAACAGAACATGGTGGACGACGGTACCGATGACATCCGCCTCGCCGCCCGTGTTTATCGGCAACGCCGCGCCCATCAAAGCCTTTCGCAACGCGACAGCATCAGTTTGGCCAGCACCTGGTCGCCGGCCGGCGTCTCGACCAACGACACCCTGCGCAGCAGCAACCCACAACGCCGTGCCGCCTCGCAGAACGTTCAGTTGGCCCTGTGGGACCATGCCCTGGGTGATTAGCCGAGCCGCAACGGCAGCACACTGTCGGTGTATGGCCGAGTGCTGTTCGGCGGCCAGGACCGCAGCAACTATGCCCAAAGCATGGGGACCGGGCTTGGCCTGCGCTACAAACCATTCGGCACCACCAACCTGAACCTGTACGCCGAGTTGTACAACCAACGCCAGATCGACGATCAGCACTACAGCGGTCTCAGCCTCGGCCAACTGCTCAGCCCCGGCAAGGTCGCTGACAACTATGTCGACCTGCGCGGTAATGCCCAGAGCAGCAATGACCTGCTGCTACGCGCAACTGCTTCGTTCCTCGATCAAGGCGACTACCGCAATGACTGGCGTGTCGAGGAGAACCACTGGAGTGAACGGTTTCTCTACCTGGACGCCGCCTGGTGGACGCATGCTGGCGAACACCAGTGGACATCACGCTTCCAGCAGGGGCATACCTGGAAACTGCCAGTGACCCGCCCGCAAACACTGATGCCCTATGGTTTTCTGGCGTTTTCCAGCCAGGATCCCGGCAACGACTGGCGTCAGGACCTGCGCACCGGCCTCGGCCTGCGCTGGCAATGGTGGTTCGATGACGACCGCTACAACGCCTATCGCAGCAATCTGACAGTTCGCACCGAATACCAGCAGGCGCTGGGCGGCAATCTATATGAGCATGCCAACGGCGTGCTCCTGGGCGTGGAGTTGAACTTCTGATGGGGCGATACGTACTGGGCGTGCTACTGCTGATACTGAGTGTTCTGGTCAATGCTGACGAACGTCTGTTTTACCAGCCGCTCAGCCGCGATGCGGCGCTGAGCCCGGCACAGTGGCGCACCCTCTGGCGCGAAACCGCAAACCAGGGCGTCCAGACCCTGATCGTGCAATGGAGCCGCTACGGCAGCGAGGACTTTGGCGGCGCCCAGGGTTGGCTCGCCAACAGCCTGCGCCTGGCCCATGAACAGGGCCTGCAATTGGTACTCGGGCTGCACATGGACGACGCCTACTACAGGCGTATCGACGAACTGGACGGCGCGGGCCTGATCGCCTACTGGAAAGCACAACTGGGCCAATCGCTGGCTCAGCAGCAACGGCTAAAGGACACCTGGGCGCTTCCGGTCAGCGGTTGGTACCTGCCCATGGAGCTGGATGACCTGCACTTCCAACAGGCCGACCGCCGTGAGGCGCTGCACACGCTGCTGCAAGCCTTCCTGCGCGAAGCAGGTGGCCCCATGCACCTTAGTGTTTTCAGCACTGGCAAGCTGTCACCGAACGGACAAGCACAGTGGCTGGAGGCATTGGCCCGTCTCGGCCTGACGGTATGGTGGCAGGACGGCGCGGGGACCGAGCGCTTGCCCGAGTTCGTCCGCCAGCAGTACGCGGCAGCGCTGGCCTGCGAGATTGGCATCATCCGTGAAGCGTTTCGCCAAACCAGCGCGGAAGGTCAACCGTTCAAGGCCACCCCCGCTCCACCGCAAACCACCACAGGCTGCCATCCGCAGGCCGTGTTTGAATTGCATTACCGGCCGTGGGCCAAGCACCTCCTGACCGCGCCAGACGGTACCTGAGCCAGCTTCTGCTAGTCCGCCGTATCGGCTTCACTGCCAGGCCCGGCGCCGACCGGCAAGCCGCCAAAGCGCTTGTAGAACCCTGCGCTGGCATCCGGCAACGGCCCGTCGGCGGTCTCCATCGCCGACTCCAGCCACTGCTCGGCTGCCGCATAGATCAACCGATAGATATTCCGGCACAACTGTCGCGCTGCACGCCCTTCCCAATCGCCAGGGAGCAATTCGTCAGGCAACTGCGGGTCACGCAGCAGCAGCTTGCGGTACTCATGAATCAGCAGGATGCGCGCCAGGAAGCATTCCTGTGGGTCGAGTTGCTCCTGCTCGCGCAGGCTTTGCCACAGTGGCCGGAACAACTGGATGAACTCGCTGTAATGCGCAGCCAACTCATCGATGTTCCAACTCTCGCGAACCTGCATGCGCAGTGCTTTTGAAGCCATGACATCCTGTGCAGTGGTCTCGAACAGCAGTGTGTCTTCCTGTGCGCCGAGGTCCAGAAGCGTGGCGTTCACATCGGCCCGGTCGCAACGTGGACACGCCAGCACCACCGGAGAAATCGCACCAAAGCCTTGCCACTCCAACTCTTCGCGCACCTGCTTGCGCTTGTCGGCCGGCAGTTGAGTCAACATTGCCAGGCACCACGAGCCGTCCCAGGCCGGTAAAGTGCTGGCGTAGACCCGCTTGAAGGCCTTGTCGAAACGACGCCGTCCCGTGCCGGTCAAGCTGTAATAGCTGCGCCGCCCGACTTTTTCAGCCGTTAGCCAGTTCTCCTTGGTCAAGCGAAAAATGGATGTGCGAATCAAGCGCTCGTTGATCCCAACGGGTTCGAGCAGCTGGATCAGGCTTCCCAGCCACACGGTACCGCCATGTGGCTCAATGGCATCACCGTAGAGCGTGATGATCAACGAACTGGCGCGAATGGGCGTTTGCTGCTGGAAACGGTCGATCAGTTTAGTGAGCGGAGCTAGGGACGACATGGGCGTTCCGGTCGAAAAATAAGAAATATACCCCTGGCAGTCAGCAATGACCATTCAGGGCACAGCCGGGGCGCTGTTCAGGCGCTGCCCGACGACTTGGGGCGCAACCCGCTGTCATGGATACGGCGGCGGTCGGCCTCGACGACGCTCAGTGGCGTGCATTCCTGCAGCGAGGCCATGCAGCGTTGCGCCAACACTTGATACTCGCGCGTACCGGCCTGCTTCCAGGCCACTTCCTCATCGCTGAGCCGGCGCTTGACCTGCGCAGGTGAACCCAGCACCAACGATTGCTCTGGGCAACTGAAACCAGCCTTGACCAGCGCACCGGCCGAAACGAATGAACGCGCGGCGATATGCGCGTTATCCATCACTACTGCATTCATACCAATCAAGGCATCTGCACCGACCCGGCATCCGTGCAGTACCGCGCCGTGACCGACGTGGCCATTGCGTTCAACTACCGTGTCGCTGTCCGGAAAACCATGCATCACACAGGTGTCCTGAACGTTCGCGCCCTCCTCCAGCACGATCCGACCGAAGTCACCGCGCAAGCTGGCCAGTGGGCCGACATAGCAACGCGGGCCGATGATCACATCACCGATCAACACGGCGGATGGGTGAACGTAAGCCGTTGGATCAACCACTGGCGTCAGTTCATCGAGGCTGTAACACGTCATAGGCACGCTCCTCGCGTCTAAAGCTGGAATTTTGTTCGCTGCAAAATCGTCTTTCTTGTATCACATTGCAACAGCGCCAAACATCCAGAAATCACTAATTCCACAACAAAAATCGGCAGAAATAGTACGCGGCGCGAGCAAGAGACACGTCAATATAGGACACGCTATTTTATTTTAGTATTGTATTTGCGTATCACGTTGTGGCTATACTCTGGAAAAACGGCCCTGGGGCCCGTCCAAAAAACCAGTCCGGCCAAAGGCCGCGTCCGCCTTGCGAGAGTCCTTGCCATGCCGCAAACACTTGCCGTGCAATCCCACCAGGCGGTGTGCCTGATCACCCTGCAGCGCCCCCAGGCGCTGAACGCACTCAGCACCGAACTGCTCGCCGAACTGGCGAACGAACTGGAACGCTGCAGCCACGACGACAACATCCGCGCTGTGGTGCTGACCGGTAGCCGCAAGGCGTTTGCGGCAGGCGCCGACCTCAATGAAATGGCTGAGCGCGACCTCGTCGGCATGCTCAACGACCCCCGCCAGGCCCACTGGCAGCGCATCACCGGCTTCGCCAAGCCCTTGATCGCTGCAGTCAACGGCTATGCCCTGGGCGGCGGCTGTGAGCTGGCCATGCACGCGGACATCTTGATCGCGGGTGAAGATGCCCAGTTCGGTCAACCCGAAATCAATCTGGGGATCATGCCGGGCGCAGGCGGCACCCAACGGTTACTGCGCGCAGTTGGCAAATCGCTTGCCATGCAGATGGTTCTGAGCGGCGAGCCCATCAGTGCGCGCCGTGCACTGGAGGCCGGGTTGGTCAGTGAAATCACACCACCAGAGCTGACGATCGAACGCGCCCTGCAGATCGCTACCACCATCGCCAACAAGGCGCCGCTGGCGGTACGCCTGGCCAAGGAAGCGCTGTTGAAGGCGCAGGACCTCGACCTGGCCAGTGGCCTGCGCTTTGAACGCCACGCCTTTACCTTGCTCGCCGGCACCGCCGACCGAAACGAGGGTATTCGCGCCTTCCAGGAAAAACGCCCAGCCCGCTTCAACGGCCAGTAAGCCCCTGCGTCCGTTTCGCGACATTGACAGACCTGCAACCAAAGGCAGCCACCATGACGTTTGAACACATTCTGTTTTCCATTGAAGACGGCGTTGCACGCCTCAGCCTCAATCGCCCCGAGCAACTGAACAGTTTCAATACCCAGATGCATGAAGAGGTTCGCCAGGCACTCAAGACTGTGCGTCAGAGTGGCGAGGCGCGGGTACTGTTACTCACTGCCGAGGGGCGTGGCTTCTGCGCAGGTCAGGACCTGGGCGACCGCAATGTCGCGCCAGGTGCAGCAGTGCCAGACCTGGGCGAATCCATCGAGCGTTTCTACAACCCGTTGATCCGCACGCTGCGTGAGCTGCCAATGCCGGTTATCTGTGCGGTCAACGGCGTGGCAGCCGGTGCCGGCGCCAACATTCCGCTGGCCTGCGACCTGGTGCTGGCCGCCCGCTCCGCGAGCTTCATCCAGGCATTCTGCAAGATTGGCCTGATTCCCGACTCTGCCGGCACTTGGGCCCTGCCCCGATTGGTCGGCATGGCTCGGGCCAAGGCCCTGGCCCTGTTGGGTGATCGCTTGAGCGCCGAGCAAGCCGTGGAGTGGGGCTTGATCTACCGCTGTGTCGATGATGCCGACTTGCGTGATGAAGCACTGAAATTGGCCCGACACCTGGCGACTCAGCCGACCTATGGCCTGGCCCTGATCAAACGCAGCCTGCACGCCAGCCTGGACAACAGCTTCGAGCAGCAACTGACCCTCGAGCGCGACCTCCAGCGCCTGGCCGGGCGTAGCGAAGACTACCGTGAAGGGGTCAGTGCCTTCATGGCCAAGCGCACCCCAGTGTTCAAGGGGTGCTGAACATGCCCACCTTGAACCCGCACACCCTGATCGCAGTGATCGGCGCAGGCGCCATGGGGGCCGGCATCGCACAAGTGGCCGCCCAGGCCGGGCACCCGGTACGGCTGTACGACAATCGTCCGGGCGCGGCCGCGCAGGCGATCGCCAACATCGACCAACAGCTGGCCAAACGCGTTGCCAGCGGCAAGCTGGCGGCCAGCGCTCAGACCGATTGCATCGCCCGGCTGCAGCCAGCCGACAGCCTTGAGGCTCTGGCCGATGCAGGGCTGGTGATCGAGGCCATTGTCGAGAACCTGGAGGTCAAACAGGCACTGTTCAGCGAACTGGAAGGCCTGTGCCGCAGTGACTGCATCCTGGCCAGCAACACCTCGTCACTGTCCATCACCCGCCTGGCGGCAGGCCTTCAACGCCCGGCCCAGGTTGTCGGCATGCACTTTTTCAACCCGGCACCGTTAATGGCACTGGTTGAAGTGATCAGCGGCCTGGCCACCGATCCAGAGGTTGCAGCCTGCATCCTTGCCACCGCCCGTGCCTGGGGCAAAACACCGGTGCTGGCGCGCTCAACGCCGGGATTTATCGTCAACCGCGTGGCTCGCCCGTTCTATGCCGAAAGCCTGCGCCTGCTGCAGGAAGGTGTGGCCGATTGCGCCAGCCTCGACGCACTGTTGCGCGAAGCCGGTGGTTTTCGCATGGGCGCCTTCGAGCTGACAGACCTGATCGGACACGACGTCAACTATGCCGTCACCTGCTCAGTGTTTGACGCCTACTACCAGGACATGCGCTTTCAGCCTTCATTGATCCAGAAAGAGTTGGTCGACGCTGGCCACTTGGGTCGCAAGCGTGGACTTGGCTTTTATGACTACCGTGAAGGTGCTGTGCGCCCCCAGCCGAGCAACCTGCACAGCACCGCCGTGGTCGAGCAATTGATCGTGGAAGGCGAAAGCGGCCTGCTCGAACCGCTGGTCACGCGACTGGCAGCCTGCGGCATCAGCGTGGTACGCCGAGCAGGCCGCGGCGTGCTGCGGGTCGGCGATGCCACCGTGGCGCTGAGTGATGGTCGATTGGCCAGCCAACGGGCCCGTGAGGAGGGTCTGGACAACCTGGTCCTGCTCGACCTCGCCCTTGATTACCAACAAGCCTCTCGGTTGGCCATCAGCACTGCGGCAGACACCCCTACGCAGGCCCGCGACCAGGTCGTCGCACTGCTCAACCGTGCCGGTATCGCCGTCAGCGCCCTGCGGGACAGCCCGGGCCTGTGCGTACTGCGTACCGTCGCCATGCTGGCCAATGAAGCAGCTGACGCCCTGTTGCAAGGCGTTGCCAGCGCTCAGGACCTGGATCTGGCCATGTGCGCGGGGGTCAACTATCCCTGCGGCCCTCTGGCCTGGGCGGATGCCATCGGTATCGAGCGGGTTGTCCAGGTGCTGGGCAACCTGCAGGCCGCTTACGGCGAAGAACGTTACCGTCCTTCTTTGCAACTGCGTCGGCTACTGGCCGAAGGAGCCCTGTTCCATGAATGACTGTCTTGATCTGGCCAGCCGCTGCGCCCAGGCCCTGTTCCAACGCGACCAGGCCAGCCAGGGCATGGGCATGCGCCTGCTCGCCACCGGCCCTGGCAGTGCGCGGGTCGGCATGAGCGTGCGCGAGGACATGCTCCAGGGCCATGGCACCTGCCACGGCGGTTACCTGTTCGCCCTGGCGGATTCGGCCTTCGCATTTGCCTGCAACAGCTACAACGATGCCACCGTGGCGATTGGATGCAGCATCGACTACATCGCCCCGGCACGACTCGGCGACACCTTGACGGCCGCGTGCACCGAACAAAGCCGCAGCGGCCGTACCGGCAACTACGACGTACGCATTGAAAACCAGCAGGGCGAACTGATCGCCCTGTTTCACGGCAAGTCCTACAAAGTGCGCGGCAGCGTGCTGAACACGGAGACCCCGGCATGAACGACGCATTGATCATTGATGCCCTGCGCACCCCCATTGGCCGCTACGCCGGAGCGCTCAGTGGCGTGCGCGCTGACGACCTCGGTGCGGTTCCGCTGCGTGCACTGATGCAGCGCCACCCACAACTGGACTGGAGCGCCATTGACGATGTGTACTACGGCTGCGCCAACCAGGCGGGCGAAGACAATCGCAACGTCGCGCGCATGTCTGCCCTGTTGGCCGGTTTGCCGCTGAGCGTGCCCGGCACCACCCTGAACCGCCTGTGCGGCTCGGGCCTGGATGCCATCGGCAGTGCGGCCCGGGCCATTCGCAGTGGCGAAGCCGGATTGATGCTGGCCGGAGGCGTCGAGTCGATGTCCCGTGCACCACTGGTCATGGGCAAGGCCGAGCAGGCTTTTTCGCGCCAGGCGGAGCTGTTCGACACCACCATTGGCTGGCGTTTCGTCAACCCGCTGATGCAACAGCAGTACGGCATCGATTCCATGCCGGAAACGGCAGAGAACGTCGCCGAACAGTTCAACATTTCCCGTGCCGATCAGGACGCGTTCGCCTTGCGTAGCCAGCAGCGCACCGCCGCGGCGCAGGCCCGTGGCCGACTGGCCAAGGAAATCGTCGCCGTCCAGATCGCCCAGCGCAAAGGCCCACCCAAGGTTGTCGAACACGACGAGCACCCGCGTGCCGAAACCACGCTGGAACAATTGCAGAAACTCGGCACCCCGTTCCGCGCCAATGGCACGGTCACCGCAGGCAATGCCTCCGGCGTCAACGACGGCGCTTGCGCTCTGCTCCTGGCCAGCCGCGCCGAAGCCCAGCGCTATGGCCTTAAAGCTCGCGCCCGGGTCGTGGCGATGGCCACCGCCGGGGTTGAACCACGGATCATGGGCATTGGCCCGGTACCGGCTACCCGCAAGGTTCTGGAGCGGTCGGGCCTGAGCCTGGCCGACATGGATATCATTGAGCTCAATGAAGCCTTTGCCGCACAAGGGTTGGCAGTGCTGCGCGAACTGGGCATCGCCGACGATGATCCACGGGTCAACCCCAATGGTGGTGCGATCGCGCTGGGGCACCCGCTGGGCATGAGCGGCGCCCGCCTGGTGACCACCGCGTTGATCGAGTTGGAGGAGCGTCAGGCGCGCTATGCCCTGTGCACCATGTGCATCGGTGTCGGCCAGGGCATTGCGCTGATCATCGAGCGCCTTGACGGCTGAACGTACACCCCAGGCCATGGCGCCCAAGGTATTCTTGGCGTCATGCACTCAGGCCGGTAGCCCCGGCCCTTACAAAAACAATTTGAGTGAACCCATGAACATGCAGATCAGCAATGCCGCCGTGCTCGACCCGATGGAAACCGCCAGCATCGACCAACTGCGCCAGCATCAGCTGGAGCGCTTGCGCTGGAGCCTCGGTCACGCCTACCAGAATGTCCCCATGTACCGTCAGCGCTTCGACGAAGTGGGCGTACACCCCGACGACATCCGCAGCCTCGACGACCTGGCAAAACTCCCGTTTACCTACAAGGCCGATCTGCGCGACAACTACCCCTACGGCATGTTCGCTGTGCCCATGCACGATGTCGTCAGGCTGCATGCGTCCAGCGGCACCACCGGCAAGCCGACCGTGGTCGGCTACACCCAGAACGACATTGACACCTGGGCCAACGTGGTCGCCCGCTCGATCCGTGCCGCCGGTGGGCGCAAAGGCGACAAGGTTCACGTGTCTTACGGCTATGGCCTGTTCACAGGCGGCCTTGGCGCCCACTACGGTGCCGAGCGCCTCGGCTGTACAGTGATTCCGATGTCCGGCGGCCAGACCGAGAAGCAGGTGCAACTGATCCGTGACTTCCAGCCCGACATCATCATGGTCACGCCGTCCTACATGCTGAACATTGCCGATGAAATCGAGCGCCAAGGCATCGACCCGCACCAACTGGCCCTGCGCCTGGGTATTTTCGGCGCCGAGCCCTGGACACCTGAGCTACGCAGCGCCCTTGAGTCGCGCCTGGGCATCACGGCCCTGGACATTTATGGCCTTTCGGAAATCATGGGGCCGGGCGTCGCCATGGAGTGTGCGGAAAGCAAGGACGGGCCTACCGTCTGGGAAGACCATTTCTACCCCGAGATCATCGACCCGGTGACCGGGGCGGTACTCCCTGATGGTGAGTTGGGCGAACTGGTGTTCACCTCCTTGAGCAAAGAGGCGCTGCCGATGATTCGCTATCGCACCCGCGACCTCACTCGCCTGTTGCCAGGCACTGCCCGACCGATGCGACGCATCGACAAGATCACCGGACGTAGCGACGACATGCTGATCATCCGGGGTGTCAACGTGTTCCCGACCCAGATCGAGGAACAGGTCCTGAAAATAAAACAGCTTTCCGAGTGCTACGAGATGCATCTGTATCGCAATGGCAATCTCGACAGCCTCGATGTACACGTTGAGCTCAGGCCCGACCAACAGCACCTTGGCGAGGATCAGCAGAAAACCCTGTGCGGCGATCTGAGCCGACACATCAAAACCCACATCGGCATCAGTGCACGTATCGTGCTGCAGCCCGTGTTTTCGATTAAACGCTCCGAGGGCAAGGCCTGCCGGGTGTTCGACAAGCGCACGTAACCCGCCCCATAAGGGCTATTCCAGCAGCACGAAAAGAGCCTCGCTTCGGCGGGGCTTTTTTTCGCCCGCTGTTCGGGTAAAAGCGATACAAAAATTTTATACGACACGTATTTTTGTGTTTGATATTTGATTATGTATCACTTATAACTACTGCCAGGCCCAAGCCCACCCCTCAAGGCTGGAGACACAGCATGTACGCACAACTGGTTGAGACCGGCGTAAAACGCCTCAAGACGCTGGAGGAGATGTCCGAGCAGGAGCGCGCGTTCCAGGAAAAGATCGATGCGGAAATCAAGATCGAACCGAAGAACTGGATGCCCGATGCCTACCGGCAAACCCTGATTCGACAGATTTCCCAGCACGCCCACTCGGAAATCGTCGGCATGCTGCCCGAAGGCAACTGGGTCACCCGCGCCCCTAGCCTGAAACGCAAACTGCAACTGATGGCCAAGATCCAGGACGAAGCGGGCCACGGCCTGTACCTGTACAGCGCCATGGAAACCCTGGGTGCCGACCGTGACGAAGAAGTCGCCAAGCTGCACAGCGGCAAAGCCAAGTACTCCAGCATCTTCAACTACCCGACCCTGAACTGGGCGGACATGGGTGCCGTAGGCTGGCTGGTCGACGGTGCCGCGATCGTCAACCAGGTCGTGCTGCAGCGCACCAGTTACGGCCCCTATTCGCGGGCAATGATCCGTATCTGCAAGGAAGAGAGCTTTCACCAGCGCCAGGGCTACGAAATCCTCCTGACCATGATGCGTCACGGTACCCAGGCACAGAAGGACATGGTTCAGGACGCCATCAATCGCCTATGGTGGCCTGCCCTGATGATGTTCGGCCCAAGCGACGAACACTCACCCAACAGCGCGCAATCGATGGCCTGGAAGATCAAGCGCCAGAGCAACGATGAACTGCGCCAGCGCTTCATCGACCAGACCGTACCGCAACTGGAACTGTTGGGCTGCACCGCACCCGACCCGGAGCTGAAATGGAACGCTGAACGCGGCCACTACGACTTCGGTGCGATTCAGTGGGAAGAGTTCTACGAGGTGCTCAAGGGCAACGGCCCCTGCAACCAGGAACGCCTCGCTACCCGTCGCAAGGCCATCGAAGACGGTGCCTGGGTACGTGCCGCCGCCGTTGCTCACGCCCGTAAAAAACACAACAAGAACGCCGCCTGATCTGGAGTAGCCGAGATGTCCGAGTGGACCCTTTTCGAAGTTTTCGTGCGTAGCAAGCACGGTTTGAACCACAAGCATGTCGGCAGCGTACATGCCGCCGACGCCGCCATGGCCATCGAAAATGCCCGTGAGCTGTACACCCGCCGCAACGAAGGGGTGAGCCTCTGGGTAGTGCCCTCGGCACTGATCACCGCCTCGTCGCCAGACGAAAAAGACCCGTTGTTCGACCCCGCCGAAGACAAGGTCTACCGCCATGCCAGCTTCTATGAGCTGCCGGCTGAAGTGGGGCATATGTAAGATGAACCAGGACCTGATCCAATACCTGCTACGCTTGGGCGACAGCGCCCTGATCCAGGGCCAGCGCCTGTGTGAATGGTGCGGTCGGGCGCCCGCACTGGAAGAAGAGCTGGCCTTGATGAACGTTGGCCTGGACCTGGTTGGCCAGGCCCGCAACTGGCTGGAGTACGCCGCCGAGCTGGCCAATGACGGTCGCGATGCCGATCACCTGGCCTTCCGCCGCGACGAGCGTGCCTACCGCAACCTGTTGCTGGTCGAGCAACCCAATGGCGATTATGCCATCACCGTGCTCAAGCAGTTCTTCTATGACGCCTGGCACCTGGCGGTACTGGAAGGCCTGACCCACTCCAGCGACAGCCGCCTGCAAGGCATCGCCGCCAAGGCCGTGAAAGAAGTGACCTATCACCTGCGCCGCTCCAGCGAGTGGGTCGAGCGCCTGGGCGACGGCACAGAGGAAAGCCACCAGCGCATGCTCACAGCCATCCCGCAGCTGTGGCGCTTCACCGTCGAGCTGAGCGACAGCGATGCCGTCGAGCAGCGCCTGCACGCGGCGGGCCTTATCGGCGACCCGCAGCAGATCGCCACTGCCTGGCAACAGCAGGTCGAGCGAACGTTCGACAGCGCCACCCTGCCCGTGCCGGCACCGGCCTGCCACTTCTACCTAAGCGGTCGTCAGGGCCTGCACAGCGAGCACCTGGGCTTGCTGCTGGCTGAAATGCAGTTCTTGCCACGAGCCTACCCCGATGCAACCTGGTGAGCTGATTGCCAGCGACCTCGGCGCCCGCGCTGCGGCGCCCGGCGACCTCGACCAAGCCTGGCAGGTGCTGGGCCGGGTCATGGATCCGGAAGTGCCCGTGATCAGCGTGGTAGAGCTGGGGATTGTTCGTGCACTGGCCTGGAATGCCGGGCATTTGCATGTCGTGGTCACCCCGACCTATTCCGGTTGCCCCGCCACTGAAGTCATCGAAGCCGATATTCGTCAGGCCCTGGAAGACGCAGGGTTCAGCGCGCCGCAGCTCGAACGACAGTTGCACCCGGCCTGGACCACCGACTGGATCACCAGCACCGGCCGCGAGCGCTTGCTGGCCTACGGCATCGCGCCCCCGCTGGGCAGTGCCAACAAACGCAGCCTGCTCGGCGATGACGGCACCGTGAACTGCCCGCAATGTGGCAGCGCACACACCGAACTGCTCAGCCAGTTTGGCTCGACCGCCTGCAAAGCCCTGTACCGCTGCTGCGATTGCCGCGAACCCTTCGATTACTTCAAGTGCATCTAAGCGCGTGATGGAGAGCCACCATGAGCCAATTTCACAGCCTGACCGTCAAGCAAGTGCGCACAGAAACCCGCGATGCGGTGTCGATTCTGTTCGACGTGCCGGCGACGCTCAGCCAGCAGTTTCGTTTTACCCAGGGCCAATACCTGGTCATGCGCACCCAGCTGGACGGTGAGGAAGTACGCCGTTCCTATTCAATCTGCACCGGGGTCAACGACGGCGAGTTGCGTGTGGCCGTCAAGCGGGTACCGGGTGGTCGCTTCTCGGCCTTCGCCAACGACGTGCTGAGCGCAGGCGATGTGCTCGAGGTGATGCCGCCAGCTGGCAGCTTCAACATCGCCCTCGCCCCTGAACGACAGGGCCGCTATCTGGCGGTTGCCGCTGGCAGCGGCATTACCCCGATCCTGTCGATCATCAAGACCACCCTGGAAACCGAACCCAACAGCCACTTCACCCTGCTCTATGGCAATCGCGCCAGCAGCAGTGCGCTGTTCCGCGAACAGCTTGAGGACCTGAAAAACCGCTACCTGCAGCGCTTGAACCTGATTTTTGTCTTCAGCCGCGAACAGCAGGACATCGACCTTTATAACGGCCGTATTGATGCGGACAAGTGTGGGCAACTGTTCAGCCGTTGGCTTGATGTGCCGCGCCTTGATGCTGCGTTCATCTGCGGACCACAGGCCATGACCGAGATCGTCCGCGACCGCCTCAAGGACAGCGGCATGGCGGCCGAACGCATCCATTTCGAGCTGTTCGCTGCAGCCGGCAACGAGCAGCGTCGCGAAGCTCGCGAGGCAGCACGCCAGGCAGATTCGGCGGTCAGCCAGATCACCGTGATAAGCGACGGCCGCGCCCTGGCCTTCGACCTGCCGCGCAACAGCCAGAGCATCCTCGACGCCGGCAATGCCATCGGCGCCGAACTGCCCTACTCGTGCAAGGCAGGCGTGTGCTCGACCTGCAAGTGCAAGGTCGTCGAAGGTGAAGTGGAGATGGACAGCAACCACGCCCTTGAAGACTACGAAGTGGCCGCCGGCTACGTGCTCTCGTGCCAGAGCTACCCGGTCAGCGACAAGGTCGTCCTGGATTTCGACCAGCTTTGATCCACTCGCAGGGGCTGGCAATGCCTGCCCCTGCTGCAAGACGGCAATACCCCAAAACAACTACAAAAAAGATCAAGAGAGCGCCATGACACCCAACGATATCGAAAGCATCTGCAAGCACCCGGACTTTCAACAGCTGGTCAGGCGTAAACAGCGCCTGAACTGGTCACTGACCCTGGCCATGCTTGTCATCTACTACGGCTTCGTCCTGCTGGTTGCCTTCTCACCCAGCACCTTGGGTCGATCCCTGAGTGGCGGGGTCACCTCGGTCGGCATGCTGGTCGGGGTCGTGATCGTGCTGCTGTCTTTTGCCTTGACCGGCATCTACGTCTACCGCGCCAACAACGTACTCGACCCGCTCAACGACAAAGTCCGGCAGGAGTGCGCCCAATGAAACCCGTATTTACCTTACTGCTGCCGGGCCTGATGATCAGCGACCTGGCGCTCGCCGCCGATGCTGCCCGCCCGTTGAACTGGAACGCCATCGGCATGTTCCTGATGTTCGTCCTATTCACCCTGGGTATTACCCGTTGGGCTGCACGGCGCACCCGCTCAGCCAGCGACTTCTATACCGCCGGTGGCGGCCTGACCGGTTTCCAGAACGGCCTGGCGATTGCTGGCGACATGATCAGCGCGGCGTCGTTCCTCGGCATTTCCGCCATGATGTTCCTCAATGGCTATGACGGCCTGCTCTATGCACTGGGTGTCCTGGCCGGGTGGCCGATCATCCTGTTCCTGATTGCCGAGCGCTTGCGCAACCTGGGCAAGTACACCTTCGCCGACGTGGTCTCCTATCGTCTGGCACAGACACCCGTGCGCCTGACCTCGGCGTTTGGCACCCTGACCGTGGCCCTGATGTACCTGGTGGCGCAAATGGTCGGTGCCGGCAAGCTGATCGAGTTGTTGTTTGGCATCAGCTACCTGTATGCGGTCATTCTGGTGGGCGTACTGATGGTGTTCTATGTCACCTTCGGCGGCATGCTGGCCACGACCTGGGTGCAGATCATCAAGGCCGTGCTGTTGCTGTCGGGCACCACCTTCATGGCGCTCATGGTACTGCGTCACTTTGGCTACAGCACTGAAGCGATGTTTGCCGGCGCGGCAGCGGTACACACCAAGGGGCAAGCGATCATGGCGCCCGGCGGGCTGTTGTCCAACCCGATCGACGCGATTTCGCTGGGCCTGGGCATGATGTTCGGGACCGCCGGCCTGCCGCACATCCTGATGCGTTTCTTCACCGTCAGCGACGCCAAGGAAGCGCGCAAGAGCGTGTTCTACGCGACCGGTTTCATCGGCTACTTCTACCTGCTGCTGATTGTCGTCGGCTTTGGCGCCATCGTCATGGTGGGCACCGAGCCAGCCTACCGCGATGCCAGCGGCGCGATCATCGGCGGCGGCAACATGATCGCCGTGCACCTGGCCCAGGCGGTTGGCGGCAACCTGTTCCTCGGCTTCATTTCGGCAGTGGCCTTTGCCACCATTCTGGCGGTGGTCGCCGGCCTAGCGCTGTCCGGTGCCTCGGCGGTCTCCCATGACCTTTATGCTTGTGTCGTACGCAAGGGCAAAGCCACCGAGCAAGAAGAAATGCGCGTATCGCGTATTGCCACCCTGGCCATCGGCGTTCTGGCGATCATCCTCGGCCTGCTCTTCGAGTCGCAGAACATCGCCTTCCTCTCCGGCCTGGTATTGGCCATTGCGGCCTCGGTGAACTTCCCGGTGCTGTTCCTCTCGATGTTCTGGAAAGGCCTGACCACCCGCGGCGCAGTCGCCGGCAGCATGGCTGGCCTGGTCTCGGCCATCGCCCTGCTGGTGCTCAGCCCGGCGGTCTGGGTCAACGTCCTGCACTTCGACAAGGCACTGTTCCCCTACAACAATCCGGCCCTGTTCTCCATGAGCCTGGCGTTCCTTGGCGCCTGGGTGTTCTCAGTAACCGACAGCTCACCACAAGCAGCGCAAGAACGCGGTCGCTACCTGGCCCAGTTCATTCGTTCGATGACCGGAATCGGCGCCGCCGGTGCCAGTAAACACTGACCATTACGTAACGCTGTCACAGGACTGTTGGGTATAAAAATAATGAACCACAAACGTACTGCTTCCGCTCCACAGCTTGCCGCCATGCTGGCTGGCCTCACCCTGCCGATGGCCGCCGCACCGGCCTTGGCTGACTTTATCGAGGACAGCCACGCCAAGATCGAACTGCGTAACCACTACCTGAATCGTGATTTTCGTCAAAGCAACGCGCCACAGGCCAAGGCCGACGAGTGGGCACAGGGGTTTACCACGAAAATCGAATCGGGTTTCACCGAAGGCACGGTGGGCTTCGGTGTCGACGCAATGGGCCAACTGGGTATCAAACTGGACTCAAGCCGCGATCGTCGCGGTACGGGCCTGCTGCCTTACGGCCGTAACAGCCTGGAGCCGGACGATGATTACAGCGAGCTGGGTTTGACGGCCAAGCTGCGCGCGTCAAAGAGTGTCCTGCGCCTGGGCACCCTGCAGCCGCTGCTGCCGGTGGTGGTCTACAACGACACCCGCCTGCTCGCTTCGACCTTTCAGGGTGGTTTGCTGACCAGCCAGGAACTCGACGGGCTGACCTTCAACGGCGGGCGGCTGACCAAAACCAATCTGCGCGACTCCTCCAGCCGTGACGACATCGGGTATGGCGCAGCCACAAGTGACGCCTTCGACTTTGCCGGCGGCAGTTGGGCAATCAACCCGCAACTGGCACTGAGCTACTACTACGGCAAGCTGGAGGATATCTACCGCCAGCAGTTCGTCGGCCTGGTGCATACCTGGCCATTGGCCGAAGGCTTGAGCCTGCGCAGCGATATCCGCTACTTCGACAGCGGTGAAGACGGCGCCGAACGCGCCGGGCGCATCGATAACCGCAACTTCAACGGCATGTTCACCCTGGGTGTCGGTGCCCACAAGTTCAGCACCAACTTCCAGCAGCAGTCCGGCGACAGTGCGTTCCCGTTCCTCAACGGTGGCGACCCCTATGTGGTCAACCTGGTGACCTACAACACCTTCACCCGCGCTGGCCTGGACTCCTGGCAAGTGCGCTATGACTACGACTTCGCCGCCCTCGGCGTACCGGGCCTGAGCTTCATGACCCGCTACACCGACGGTCGTCACGCCAAGACGGCCAGCGTGGACAACGGTCGTGAGTGGGAACGCGATACCGATATCGCCTATGTGGTGCAGAGCGGGCCACTGAAAAACGTCAGCCTGCGCTGGCGCAACGTCACCTTCCGCTCCGGCAATGGCCTGACCAACGCCGTGGACGAGAACCGCCTCATTGTCGGCTACACCCTGGCGCTCTGGTAAGCGCCCTCCCGCTGCGCCAGCGCTGGCGCAGCGGCCTTATTCACGTAGGAGAACACCTGATGTCTCACGCCCCAACCTTGCAAAGCTTCATCGGCGGCCGCTGGATCGGCCAGCACGGCGCTCAACCCCTGCGCAGCGCTTTGGACGGCCATGTCCTGGCCTACAGCCACGAAGAGCGCCCAGACTTCGCCGAAGCCATTGAACACGCACGGGCCCGTGGGCTGGCCGAGCTCATGGCCATGGACTTCCAGCAGCGTGCCGCCCGGCTGAAGGCCCTGGCGCTGTACCTGAGCGAACGCAAGGAGCAGCTGTATGCCCTGTCGCACCACAGCGGCGCCACCCGTGCCGACAGCTGGATCGACATCGAAGGCGGCAACGCCACCCTGTTCGCCTACTCGGGTATCGGTACCCGTGAACTGCCTTCGGGCAATATCGTCCATGAAGGCCCGGCCATGCCGCTGGGCAAGCAAGGCCACTTCGCCGGTAGCCATATCCTGGTGCCGCGCGCGGGCCTGGCCGTGCACATCAACGCCTTCAACTTCCCGATCTGGGGCATGCTGGAAAAGTTTGCGCCGACTTTCCTTGCGGGCATGCCGTGTATCGTCAAGCCGGCCACCTCCACCAGCTACCTGACCGAGGCAGTCGTGCGCCTGATGGATCAGTCCGGCCTGTTGCCGGTCGGCAGCCTGCAATTGGTGATCGGCGGCACCGGCGACTTGCTCGACCGCTTGCAGGGCCAGGACGTGGTCACGTTCACCGGTTCTGCCGACACTGCCGCCAAACTGCGCGTCACGCCGAACCTGATCCGCAATTCGGTACCTTTCACGGCCGAGGCCGATTCGCTGAACTGCGCGATTCTGGGCCCGGACGTAACCCCGGACGACCCGGAGTTTGACCTCTACATCAAGGAAGTGGTCCGCGAGATGACCACCAAGGCCGGGCAGAAATGTACCGCCATCCGCCGCGCCATCGTCCCGGCCAAGCACATCGACGCGGTCGCTAGCCGCCTGCGCGAGCGCCTGAGCAAGGTGGTGGTCGGCGACCCATCGGTGGAAGGCGTACGCATGGGCGCCCTCGCCTCCCATAGCCAACAGGCCGATGTCGCTGAACGTGTACAGAGCCTGCTGCAAAGCTGCGACCTGCTGTTCGGCGAGCGCGATGGTTTCGCCCCGGTTGGCGAAGGTGTCGCGGAAGGTGCGTTCTTCGCCCCGACCCTGCTCCAGGCGCGCAATCCACATGCCGAGGGCGGTGCTCACGATATCGAAGCCTTCGGCCCGGTCAGTACACTGATGGCCTACGACGATCTGGACGAAGCCCTGGCGCTGGCAGCGCGCGGCAAAGGCAGCCTGGTCGCAACGCTGGTCACCCATGATCGCCAGGTCGCCGCCAAGGCGATACCCGCCGCTGCCGCCTGGCACGGGCGCCTTCTGGTGCTGGACCGCGAAGCGGCAGTAGAGTCCACAGGGCACGGCTCGCCACTGCCACAGCTCAAGCACGGCGGCCCCGGTCGAGCCGGCGGAGGTGAGGAACTGGGCGGCCTGCGCGCGGTCAAGCACTACCTGCAGCGCGCCGCGGTGCAAGGCTCACCGAGCATGCTGATGGCCGTTACCGGTGAATACGTACGTGGCGCCGAGGTGATCGAAACCGAGGTACACCCGTTCCGCCGTCACTTTGAAGACCTGCAGATTGGTGAGTCACTGCTGACCCATCGACGTACCGTGACCGAAGCCGATCTGGTCAACTTCGGCTGCCTGTCGGGCGACCATTTCTACATGCACTTCGATGACATCGCCGCCAAGGAATCGCAGTTCGGCAAACGCATCGCCCATGGTTACTTTGTGCTGTCGGCGGCAGCTGGGCTGTTCGTCAGCGCCGCACCCGGCCCGGTGCTGGCCAACTATGGCCTGGACACCCTGCGGTTTATCAATCCGGTGGGCATCGGCGACACCATCCAGGCGCGCCTGACCTGCAAGCGCAAGATCGACCAGGGCAAAAAGAGCCCACAGGGTATCCCGCAAGGGGTCGTGGCCTGGGATGTGGAAGTTACCAACCAGCTCGGCGAGCTGGTGGCCAGCTACGACATCTTGACGCTGGTGGTAAAACGCCAAGGCTGATTCGCGCGGCAAGCGTGCGCCGCTAGACCGCAGGAACGCCAGCACCCATGCAATCAGTGTGGGTGCTGGCCTGCCGGCAGAGTTGACGATCACACCCTGACGGTTACGATGGTCGCCCACCCCTTGCCCGCAGAAACCTCACTTATGACCGTGCACATTCGCCCAGCCCGCCTTGAAGACGCAGGGCGCATTCTCGAGCTGATCATCGAGCTCGCCGACTACGAACGCGCCCGCCATGAAGTGGTCGCCAACCTCGCCGATATCGAGCGCAGCCTGTTCAGCCCTGAGGCGACGGCCAAAGCGCTGATCTGCGAGCGCGATGGCCAGGTCATCGGCTACGCGGTGTACTTTTTCAGCTACTCCACCTGGCTGGGCAGCAACGGCATCTACCTCGAAGACCTTTACATCACCCCCGACCAACGCGGTAGCGGCGCAGGCAAGCAGTTGCTGCGCCATATCGCCCGTGAAGCCTGCGACAAGGGGTGCGGCCGCCTGGAGTGGAGCGTACTGGACTGGAACGAACCCGCCATTCAGTTCTACCGATCGATTGGCGCACAGCCTCAGGATGAGTGGGTGCGCTACCGGATGGAAGGCCAGACCTTGCACGCGTTTGCGCGCGGCGACCGCTAAAGCGGATCGGGCATTACTGAATCGGGCAGTTGGCATCGGCAGGCACACCCAGGTGCGCGCAAAGGCAGGGCTCAACGTGAATGCCCAGGCTCACGCTGCCCACCTGTTGCTGAACACCTCCGCGAATACGACGATTACGCCGCTGATGGGTTTCGCGGACCTGTTGCCAGCCCGCGGCGCTGTGGGCCAGTCGTGCAGCATGCGTTGGATGGTGGTACAGGGCGCCGTGTGAATAAACCAGCTTGCTCCAGCGATCCAGTGGCGCAGGCGGCGCACTGTTGATGTTGCCACCATGATGACTGGCGACCAGCCCTCGATAGCCGCACGCCCGAACTTGCGGGTAATGAAGGTACAACGACGAGTAGTCGGCATCGCCCACCGTTAACAGGTACTGTGGCTCACGCCTTGAAGCACCGGCATTGATCAGCAGGGCCAGGCCCGTGTTGTTATTGTCATTGTGGCCACCCTGTGGCTGACACTTGATGATGCGATGGCCCTGACGGCTGACAACGCCATTGAGCTGACTCGGCCAGATGTGGAGGTTACCCCGCCGCGCCAAGGCGAGCGCCAGTCGCCAGCCCATGCTGGAAACACGCTGACCGCTCTGCGCACGCCCTTGATTGGGTACGATCCAGGGGCGATCAAGCGCCCGTGGATCCCACGCGATGCGAATACCACGGCCACCGAAAAGCGGCTGTCCGGCAGCAGCGCCAGCCCAGTGGTCCATGTCCCAGTGCGACAGGATGACCGGTGCCTCGGCTGACGCGTTGGCAAAGGGGTCCAACGGCGGGCTGGGCAAGGTGGCATAGTTGTACCCTGTCGGGACACCGCAGTCGTAGAACAGCACGGCGTGTTTGCCTCGGCACGGGCAGATCGCACCGGGATACAGTGAATTCCAGTTAGCCTGGCCGACATCATGCACGACCAACATCGGCCAATCACAATTATCGGTAGCCTGCTGGAACAACTCGGCAATACTCGCTTTGGAGGAAACCGGCAGGCCGCGCAATTGGCTAAAGCGCACCAGTTTGCGAAGCGTCTCGCCTTTGTCCAGCACTTGCACATCGAGGATTTCCAAAGGCGTTCGCGCATCGTCAAGCGCCCTGAAGGCATACAGTGACGCTTGTGCATCGGGTGATGACGACAGGCGGAAGTCGACCTTGAACCAGTTCAGGCCGGGCTGCCGTTCCCCTGGCCAGCTCGCCATGGCCAAGGGGCTCAGGCGCAGCAACCAGGACTCGGGCTCCCACTCACTGTTCAGCGCCAAGCCGAGGGATTGCGGGGCGGCCTCAAACGAGCGGACCTCAACCCCATCCAACACCGTGTCTTCACCCTCACCCGCCTGAGACGGGTCGATCAGCGCATACACGGAAACACACCTTTCAAGCCGTGCCTGCAGTTGCTGCCTGTCCTTGAGATCTTGCCCGTTCATTCCCTGATTCCGGTGTTACCAAAGCCAGCAAGCATGCCACAACAGGCGTTGCCAGTGGGTGGCCGCTCAAGGTTCCAGCCCGATACCCCGCAAGATGACGCAGGTGACGGTCTGCACGGCGCGCTCAAACTGCAGGTCATCGAGGGGCTGATGCGCGTTCAGCAGGCTGACCTGATGGCTGAAGTCGGCGTAGTGTTGGGTCGAGGCCCAGATCATATATAGCAACCCTGAGGGCTCGACCGGCAGGATGCGTCCGTCTTCGACCCATTGACGAATTTTCGCCTCTTTCAGTTTCGCCCAGCCGCACAGGCTGTCATCAAGGGCCGTGCCGAGGTTGGGCGCACCATGGATAATTTCATCGGCCCAGACCTTGGAGCCATGGGGGCGGCTGCGCGAATGGTTCATCTTGGCGCGTATGTAGCTGCTGAGCACGATCCGCGGATCGTCATACAGTTCGAAACACAGCGCATCCTGCTTCCACACCTCAAGCAAGCCGAGCACTACAGCCTGATACAACTCTGCCTTGGTACTGAAGTAATAGTGCACATTGCTACGCGGCAGTTCGGCAGCCTCGGCAATGTCGGCCATGGCAGTGCCGGCAAAGCCTTTTTCGGCAAATACCTTTTCCGCAGCGAGGAGAATACTGTCGATATTGCGTTGGCGAATACTGGGTTTGCGCGGGGCCATGGGCGAATCCATTGCGGCTGACACGGCAAGGCTACGCCGATTCACTCACCTCAGGCAAAAGCCTTGTGTGCGGTCATGGTCATTCAACGAGACTCAGCAGCACCTACCCACACCATGACTGCACTCAGGCCATAACATCAACGACGGCGGATCAACCGCCATGGTTGCAGGCTTGCGCCAGTTTCAGGTAGTCCAGGCTACGCACTTGCCCGGCCGAGTCCTTGTAGACCATACGTGCCTTTACCACCTCACACAGCATCGACTCCGGCTCACTCAGGTTGACCACCTTGGCCACATCCAGCGGCATGCCATAGTGATACAACGGTACTGCTTCTTGTGCCTGCACAGCAGTACAGGCCAGCAAGGCCGATGCCAACACCCAACGGGCTTTCATGAGGGTTGCCCTCCAAATGGAAATGGCTGACACCCTTGAGTGTGGCGTCGCACAGACGACGCGTAGGTTTTGCGGATCAACGGCACGCCTTCGGTTACACGGGGGAAACACCTGCCGCCCATCATCTGGCCACAGGGCTCACCTGACGCTCACCCTCTTCACTCATGGCGCCGGCATAACCGCCCGGAGAAAAACGCAAGGTCACCACGAGCATCAGTACCACGGTCAAGGTCAGCAACAGCCAGGAGGCCTGGAAATCGCCGCTGATATCCCGCAGCCAGCCTGTCAGGTAGGGAATGATGCCGGTGATGATAAAACCGATACCTTGAACAAACGCTGCCAGTGCGCCTGCCGCGGCAGGCTTGCCGCGCAAGTGTTCAAGGGTGAGCGTGAGGCTCAGGCTGAAGCAGGCGCCCAGGCCGAAACCAATTAGCGCCACCCACAGCCCCGACCATAATGAAGGCTGCATCAGCAGGCCGATAAAGCCCAGCAACTGTGACAACAGGGCCAATAACAGCCCCGGGCGCCGATCAGCCAAACGCCGCAACAGCAACGGCAGGCCCAACGCACCCAACACCTGGAAAATGGTCATCAAGCCGATCAACTCGCCGCCGCCCTGGGCGCTGCCACCGATCTGCCGATAGTAGGCCGGCAACCAGGCAACCATGCTGGTGTAACCACCGTTGATCAGGCCAAAGTAGCCCGCCAGCAACCACGCGCGGCGGCTGCCGAAAAAGTGTCGCCTGGCCTCTGCCCCACTACGCGCCTGCTCCGCGCTGGGGCGCGCCACGCACCACAAGACCAGGGCCAGCAGCGCCGGGAGCAGCCACACTCCAAGTCCTGCCTGCCAGTGCCCCGCCGTTTCCGCGATCCGCGGGCCGAGCACGGCGGCGATTCCACCACCGCTCATCAACGCTGCCGAATACACGCCCATGGCCAACGCCAGGCGTGAGGGGAACCAACGATTTACCAGGCCTGGCATCAAGGCCTGAATAAAAGCCACACCCAGGCCAGCCAACGCGGCACTGGCAATCAGCGCCGTACCACTGTGCAGAAACAGGCGCCAGGTACACGCCAGGGCAATGGCTGCAAGCCCGGCAAGCATCCCGTGGTGCTCGCTCAGCCAGCGGCGTAGCCAGGGTTGCAGCAACGGTACCAGGCCCATGCACAACACCGGCAACGCGGTGAGCAGTGCCGCCTGCTGGTAACCCAGGCCGGTGCTGTTGCGAATCTCCTCCAGCAACGGGCCGATGCTGGTCAGGATCGGCCGCAGGTTAATCGCCACCGCCACCACCAACAGCCAGCCGAGCGCGCCGGTCCGACTCAGGTGCGCGTTCATTTCGCTGTTCATGCTTGCGCCTTTTAATGAGATTCAACACAGGCCGGTGATTATCCTGAGACGCCGGGGTAGTATGAAATTAATTGATTTCATGCATGCCAGTGGGATTTCGAATGCTTGACCCTTTACTGTTGCGCAGCTTCGTCACTGTCGTCGAAGCCGGCAGTTTCACCCGCGCTGGCGAGCGCCTGCACCTCACCCAATCAACCATCAGCCAACAGATCATCCGGTTGGAGCAACGCCTGGGCTGCCGTTTGCTGGACCGCAGCCAGCGGCAGGTCTGGCCGACCGAAGCAGGCGAACGGCTGCTGGGCTACGCCCGGCGCATCCTGCGCCTGGAAGAGGAAGCGCGCCACGCCCTGAGCCCTCAGCAACCGGAGGTGGCGTTGCGTCTTGGGGTGCCGGATGACTTCGCGGGCGAAATTCTCACGACGCCATTGAGCCACCTGCTGGCCGAGCGACCACGTATGCGCCTGGAGGTCGAGTGCGGCCTCAGCCTGCCGCTGCTGCACCTGTACCGTAATGGCGAACTGGACCTGCTGCTGGTCAAGCAATGGGGCGCTGACAGTGACTGTCATGCGTACTGGCCGGAACCGTTGGCTTGGGTCAGCAGTGCCAGACACCCGATAACCGACCCCGTGCCCTTGGTGGTGTTCCCGGTAGGTGCGCTGTATCGCCAGGAAATGATCCATGCGCTGGAAGCGGCCGGGCGCCCTTGGCGTATCAGTTACTCAAGCACCAGCCTGGCCAGCATCAGCGCGGCAGTGAGTGCAGGCCTGGGGGTTAGCCTGATCCCGGCACGCAGTGTTGAACCCAGCCATCGCGTACTGGGTGTCAATGAAGGCTTCGCGCCCATCGCCGGGTTGACACTGGCACTCTACGCCCGCCCGGCGCTGGACGACGATGGCGCGGCACTGCGCGACAGTCTGGAGGCCTTGTGTGAGCGTCGCGCCGCACACTGACAGCCTCAAGGCACCGTAACACCGCAGGGTCTCAAGATCGCTGGTCGCCTGTGTCGCTATTGGGTAAATTAGCCGCGCTCGCTCTAGGTGGGCTGTTCGTTCCCCTTAAGCCAAGGACCCCACGTTGACTGCAAAGCCGCCCTCTTCGTCCTGGATTCGCTCACCCTTGCGCAGCTTGCGCCAGCGTATGCAACGCGGCTCTACCCTCAACGATGGCCCCGCTCAGCAGTTGCGCCTGTGGTTCCAGCACAAAGCCCACGAACAGGGCTATACCCTGAGCCACAGCCAGCAACAGGTGATCGGCTTCATGGCCGGGCAGGTCGAACAACTGGCGCGGGGCCAGGCACGCAGCCTGTACCTCTATGGCGGTGTCGGGCGCGGCAAAAGCTGGTTGCTGGAGGGTTTCTTCCGGGCAATCACCCTGGAGCAAAAACGCCGCCTGCACTTTCATGACTTCTTCGCCCGGCTGCACGACGGCATGTTCCGTCATCGGCATGCCGACAATGCGCTGGCCTGCACCCTTGACGAGTTGCTCGAGGACTGCAAAGTCCTGTGCTTCGATGAGTTCCATGTCCATGACATCGGTGATGCCATGCTCATCACCCAACTGTTCAAGGCGTTGTTCGAGCGACGTATCCTGCTGCTGGTCACCTCCAACTACCCGCCCGAAGGGCTGCTGCCAAACCCGCTCTACCACCAGCGTTTCGAGCCGGTCATCCGCCTGATCAAACAGCATATGCACGTCGTCGAAGTAGGCGGCGAGGACTACCGGGGCCTGCCGGGCAGTGGCAGCCACCAGCGTTTTACCCAGGGTTGCTACCTGTGGCCAGGCAACGCCGAGCAACGCGCAGCCCTCGACCTGCCATCGGCGCAGCCCACCGCCCTTGCAGTGGGAAAACGTGATGTACAGGCCTGGCTAGTTGACGGCGAGCGTGTTGCGTTCGACTTCGCGGCCCTCTGCGAGCAACCCACCGCCGTCATCGACTACTTGCAATTGGCGCAGCGATTCGAGCATTGGGTCATCGATGGCCTGCCAAACCTGGCGGACTGTTCGATCGCCGCCCAGCAGCGTTTCATCAACCTGATTGACGTGCTCTACGACCAGGACAAGTATCTGGTGCTGATTGGCGAACAGCCATTGGACGCCGCCCTGCAAGGGACAGCCAACGACCTGGCCCGCACCCGCAGCCGCCTTGGGCAGTTGCAGCAGATTGCGCAAGGGTGAAGCCTCGCGGTCGTGGGGTTTGGGACAACGGAACAGAAAGTGCAATCAGGGTCAGACCCCCTGGTTTCTCGACCTACCCACAACCTTATCAGGACATATTTTTCACGGCCCCGAAGTCGGCTCTTGGGGTCGAAATATTTTTTATAGATTTTCAGAAATGCCCTACAGCACAGCTCAAACCCTTGTAATAGGATGACCGGCGGACTAAAGGAGTGTCACGCATGGCTAACCACGGTTACATGACCATCACCGGCAAGGCTCAAGGACTGATTTCGGCGGGTTGTTCAACCCAAGACTCTATTGGCAACAAGTGTCAGACAGCGCATGCAGACGAAATCATGGTGTTGTCTTACACCCACAACATGGTCAACATCGGAAATATTAATAAGCCTACACATAGTCCAATCATTATCACCAAAAACGTGGACAAGGCTTCACCGCTCCTCGCTCAAGCGCTCTCATCCAGAGAGGAAATAAGCTGCACAATCAGTTTTTATCGAGTGTCTTCTTTTGGATTGCAGGAGAAATTCTATTCTGTAACCATCAATGGCGGGATTATTGCTGACCTGACATTTGAAATGCCTCACGCTATTTTGCAGAGTGACGCCGAGCCGCAAGAACATGTAGCCATCCGTTACCGAGACATCACGTGGACTCACCACGTTGCTGGTACTAGCGGATATAGCACATGGGAAAATAACGAATGAAGCCAGCAAGTGAAAGCTGCATGCCAGGTAGCTGTGATTACTGGATGGTCAGTGCCGCTGCTGGAAAGCTTGGAAACCAAGCCAGCACCTTAGGTGTTCGACATATCAAAGACGGCGCACTGCGTTTACAATTCAACCGCGAGATCGCTTATTACGCCAAAAGCATTGTTAATGATGTCTCGCAGGGCAAAAAAAGCCCTGAGCAAGGCCTACAGGACCTAAAAAACGAACAAGACAGCCTGCTAAGCCAGTCATTTGAGATCGCTCAGAAAGGCGTTGGCGCAATCGCAGGGGCATTTCAGATAGCAACAGGGGCCGGGATCTGCTACGGATCAGCCGGAACACTTTGCCTTTTCGCGGGTGTCCCGATGATGGCCCATGGATCAAATAACCTCTATGAGAACGGTCGTAACCTCTTGGAAAATCGCGCTGACACCCAAGGGCCCGTCAGGAAAGTTTATCAGGAGGGCGCTAAACTAATCGGTGGCGGGGTCCTTGAAGGCAATATTGCTTATGGTGCTATTGACTTAGGGCTTTCTGCCTACGGCGTCGGGAGAATGGTATTAAGGCAAGACTCATGGCGACTGTTTAGATATATACACACCGACTACATAAGATCATACAAAACAATGAGGGCAGCACACTTACATTTGAAGCGGTAAGCGATAGCGTTACAGGTAGATCAATGTACCTGGAGCACAAAAAACAATGACAAGCACTATTATCGTTTCAGTTATATATCTCGCACTGTCCTTGATAACACTTTTTTCTTTATATTTTTTATCGAGATTTTTTTCTGGCGAAAACTTCAGGTGGAAATGGTTTTTTATACTATTGTCCCTAGCCATTTTCTTTGGATCTTTTCACATGAGCACCGTAAAGTACGGGTACGATGTCGTTTTCCCCACATTAAAACCTTTCATTCAAGGCAATGATGTCGTTGGATGGATTGCATTTGTAAGTATTTTTCTCCACACATGCTGTATTCCCACCCAATATGAGCCGAGACGCTGGTTTTCACGAAAGTAAAGTTACACTAAATCAATACCCATCCAGTTGCAGATTTATGAACTGACAGCACCCTATCGACGCGATGAAGAGCTGGATAAGACCCTATATGACTGGCTATCAGCCAGGAAGCCGAGATACGCAATTGCTTTATCGAGGCATATGCCTAGAAAGAAGGCGCTGGACACCTAAGTGCACTATCTATTCCGCTCCTGCGCAAACTCCAACATGGCCTGGAGCACAGGCCATGTTCCGTCAGCGCCTTAGCCTGCCCGAGCAAGGCTGGCGAGCACCGCCTCGATCTCATCCAGCACGGCGGGGTCATCGAGCGTCGATGGCGGCGTATAGGGCTGTTGATCGGCGATCTTGCGCAACACGGCCCGGAGAATTTTCCCTGAGCGCGTCTTGGGCAGGCGCTTGACCACACGAACCTGATTGAAGCAGGCCAGTGCGCCGATCTGCTCGCGAACGCGGGCAACCAGCTCGCTCTGCAACTGCTGCTCACTGATTGGCGTCGCGTCCTTGAGCACTACCAGTGCCAGTGGCACCTGGCCCTTGATCTCGTCGTAGACACCGATCACCGCACATTCGGCCACGGCCGGATGGGCGGCCACCAGGTCTTCCATTTCACCGGTCGAGAGGCGATGGCCTGAGACGTTGATCACATCATCGGTGCGCCCCATGATGTAGACAAAGCCGTCATCATCCAGGTAACCGCCGTCTCCGGTATGGTAGTAACCCGGATACGTCTGCAGGTACGACTGTACGTAACGTGCATGGTCGCCCCACAAGGTCTGGCTGCAGCCGGGCGGCAGCGGCAAGGCAATGACAATGGCACCTTGCTGATTCGGCCCCAGCAAATGCCCGTCGTCATCCAGTACCTGAACGTGGTACCCCGGTACCGCACGGTTGCTCGATCCCGCTCGCACGCCACTGCCATCAAGACCGACACAGGGCGCTGTCACCGGCCAGCCGGTTTCGGTCTGCCACCAGTGATCGTGGACCGCCTTGCCACTGGTTGCCTCAAGCCATTGGTGGGTGCTGGAGTCAAGTTTCTCGCCGGCCAGGAACAACTGACGCAACGAGCTCAGGTCATATTTACGCAGCAACAGGCCTTCCGGGTCCTCCTTGCGCACCGCCCGCATCGCTGTCGGCGCGCAGAACATCCCGTTAACCTTGTACTGCTCTACCACACGCCAGTAAGCACCGGCGTCTGGTGTACGAATCGGCTTGCCCTCATAGAACACACTGGTGCAGCCATTCATCAGCGGCCCGTAAACGATCAACGAGTGCCCGACCACCCAGCCCACGTCGGAGATTCCCCACCAGACATCACCCGGCTGCATGCCATAGATGTGCTGCATGGCGAACTTCAGCGCCACGGCATTGCCGCCGTTTTCGCGCACGATACCTTTGGGTTTTCCGGTGGTGCCCGAGGTGTACATGATGTAGAGCGGGTCGGCAGCGCCCAGCTCGACCGGCGCGACCGGTTCAGCGCTGGCGACAGCGGCCTGCCAATCCAGATCGCGTCCCTCGATCATCTCGGCACGGGCTTGCGGGCGCTGAAGCACCAGTACCTGCCTGGGCTGATGTTGTGCCAGTTGCAGGGCCCGGTCGACCAAGGGTTTGTAGGCAATCACCCGGCCGAACTCCAACCCGCAGGAGGCAGTCAGCAGCAGTTTTGGCCGGGCATCATCGATGCGCAGGGCCAACTCATTGGCGGCAAAGCCACCAAACACTACCGAATGCACCGCGCCAATGCGGGCACAGGCGAGCATGGCCATGGCGGCCTGGGGCACCATGGGCATGTAGATGATGACACCGTCACCCTTTTCCACACCCAACTGGCGCAGCAAGCCGGCCAGGCGTGCGACTTCGTCGCGCATTTGCAGGTAGGTAAAGGTTTGCTGGGTGTGGGTTACCGGGGAGTCATAGATCAGCGCGACTTGCTCGCCACGGCCTTGCTCGATTTGATAATCGAGGGCCAGGTAGCAGCTGTTCAAGCGGCCATCGCTGAACCACTGGTGCGTACCATCGGCGTTTTCGGTCAGCGTCTGTGTCGGTTTTCGGTACCAGGCCAGGTCATTGGCTTGCTCGGCCCAAAACGCAGCGGGGTCAGCAATGGAGCGATCATAGCAGTGCTGGTAAGTCATCGATGTCGAACCCTGAGCTTGTTGTTATTTAAGGGCGAACGATGAGTATGGACCGCTTCAATGAAGCCGCCATGGTACTAAGGTCTTATTTTTCGGCGCCGCTACGCGCCAATGAATCCTCGAACACCTTCCACAATGCGGCCAGCCGTCGGGCATAGGCCTCAGGCCCGGCGTAGATCAGTTCCACCGCCAAACTGTCGACAATTCCCATGTAGGCATCCCGGTAGAGTACGGCCTGCTCATCCTCGAACGTCGGCCGATAGGCCTTCATGCGTGCAACGAACAACGCCGCCAGCCGCGCCAGATAACCTTCGAACCCCGCGGAGATCCAGGCCCGCAGCTCCGTCGGCGGAAAAAACGCCGTGCGCAGCAAGAAACGTAAATGCGCCGACCCTAGATAGCGCTCACCCAGACGCTGGCAGTACAGCCCACCGGGAACATCGCCATGCGGATGAGCAAAACAGTCCTCGACATACAACCGCTCTGCTTCCACCGCACGCTCGAAGACGGCCTGGAACAGGTCGTCCTTGCTGCTGAAATGCGCATACAACGATGGCTTGCGCATACCCGCCGCCACCGCAATGTCATTGAGCGAACAGGCGTCGTAGCCGCTGTTGGCAAAATGCTCGACGGCAATCACGCATATCTTTTCTGCCGAAGGCGACAGGGTTCTCATGCAGCGTTCTCCAGAAAACAGTTACCCGGGCCTCAGTGCCCGGCCAGGTGCGGCCGCTCGCCAGGCGCACAGCGCACACTGGCGCGTACCAGCACCGCTACCAACGCAGCCGACAGCGCCAGCAGCAACGCCCAATGCGATGCGCCCAAAGGCGCCATGATGCCTGACAACGGCGTGGCGAACGACGAAATGATCAACTGAAACGCCCCCAGCAATGCCGCCGTAGAGCCTAGTGCACGGGTTTGTGAAGCCATGGCCATCGACATCAGCGTGGCCTCGGCTACGCCCAGCCCAAACATGGCCAGGGCCATGCCTGCGACGATCCCGACCAGCCCGCTGGCGGTAACGGCGCCAATCAGTACCAGTAGCGACCCGAGCAGCATGCAGCCGGCGCCGACCAACGCCAACCGCCCAAGCCCTTTGCGTGCCACCAGCCGCCCCGCCGTGATCGCCCCCAGCAAAATCGCAATGCCGGTTGCGCCAAACAGCGTGCCAAACGCCTCGACCGACAGCCCATAGTGGTGCTGATAGACATACGCGGCGCCGCCAATGTAGGCGAACAGGAAGAAAAACACCGCCGCCAGCGCCAACGCCGGGCGCAGAAACTGACGGTCACTGGCAATCCCTGCATAAGTGCGCAGACATGCCCTGGGTCGAAAGGCCATGCGCTGGTCTGCAGGCAAGGTTTCCTTGAGCACCAGGCTGGCGTTCAGCAGCACGACGGCACCCAGCGCGGCCAACACCAGCATGACCATTCGCCAGCCATAGTGCGCACCAACAACGCCCCCCAAGGCCGGCGCAACAACCGGCGCCAGGCCTTCAATGGTCATCAGCAAGGCAAAGAGTTGCGCTGCCCGGGCGCCTTCGGCGACATCGCGCACCATGCTCATGATCACGACCAGCGTCAGGGCACTGCCCAAGCCCTGGACAAAACGCGCCACAACCAACGCGTCGAGGGAATCTGCGCGGGCCGCCCATACCGAACTGAGGATGAACACCAGCAGCCCTGCCAACAATGGCCGACGTCGACCCAGCATATCGATCAGTGGGCCAAACAACAGTTGCCCGGCGCCCATGGCCAGCAGGAACACCGTCAAGGTCAACTGCACGGCGGCGTATGACGTTCGAAATTCGGCAGCAATCGCCGGCATGCTGGCCAGGTACATGTCGACTGCCGAAGGGCCAAGGGCGCCGATCAGCGCCAGCGCCACGGCAAACCGAACAGGCGTTGATGGCGTTTGCGTTATGGTGTGCATGTGCTCGATTTCCAATTCGCCCCAAACAAAACCTAACGATCGGTAGGTTTCTGAGCGACGCGAGCGTATACACCTCTTTTCAACGGGTCAAGTCATCAACACAGGCGGGCCGGAGTGACACCCCCGTTGCACGGCCAACAGGGCTGCCATTCCAAAGACGTACAGCCTTAAGCGGGGGTGTGAGCCTGTTGGCGCAGGCGTTCGGTGTCTACGCGAACAAACACCGAGTCGGCGGTCACCGTCAGGACATCACCAGCCCAGATTTCGCAGATCACTCGGCTCTTGCGCCCTACTTCGCCTTCAACGCGGGCCTTGAGCACCAACTCGACGCCCATGGGGGTAGGCTTGAGGTAGGTCAGGCTCAGTTGCCCGGTCACGCAGTCGATACGTGGCAGGCTGCCCGGTTCACGGCCCTCGGCACGGTAGTGATAGGCCATTGCCGTCCAGTTGGAATGACAATCGACCAGCATCGCCAGCAGACCGCCGTAGACCAGCCCCGGCCAACCATGGAATTCACTTGCCGGGGTGTGCTTGCACAGCACATGCACGCCGTCTTCGGCCCAATGGCTTTCAACGTGCAGACCGGTAGGATGGGAGCAGCCGCAGCCGTAGCAGGAACCCTCGGGCGAGGCCAACTGCTGGATGGAAAGTACATGGGTGTTGTTCATAAACGTCCTGATTGTTGTTATGGGAACAATTACAGGACCGATGTTAACGCCATGCTGGCGTCTCGACCACCGGGCAGGCAACGAGGCTGCCCGGCAGTGTGACGGGAAGGTGTTAGCCTGCCAGACCGACGTAGACGTTTTGCACGTCGTCGTGGTTATCGATGGCCTCAAGGAAGGCTTCGACTTCAGCGAGCTTTTCTTCGCTGTCGAGGGTGACGGGGTTCTTCGGTACATAACCGATCTTCGCCGAAATGACGCTGAAACCGTGCTCAGGCAGCGCCTTCTGCACCGCATCCAGATCGGTGGTTTCAGTAATGAACAGGGTCGTGCCCTCTTCGGCAGGCTCGAAATCCTGGGCGCCGGCTTCGATGGCGGCCATTTCCGGGTCTGCGTCGGCGCTGTCCGGGCTGGCTTCGATCAGGCCAACGTGGTTGAAGTCCCAGGACACCGAACCCTCGGCACCCAACTGGCCCTTGCGGAACAGTACGCGAATTTCAGCAACGGTGCGGTTGACGTTGTCGGTCAGGCACTCGACGATCAGTGGCACCTGATGCGGAGCGAAACCTTCGTACTTGACCAGGGTGTACTGCACGACGTCACCCGACAGGCCAGCACCTTTCTTGATCGCGCGCTCCAGGGTTTCGCGAGGCATCGAGGCCTTCTTGGCCTGCTCGACCACCAGACGCAGGCGGGAGTTCATGTCAGGGTCGGCACCACCGCGTGCGGCGATCTGGATTTCCTTGGCCAGCTTGCCGAAGATCTTGCCCTTGGCATTGGCTGCTGCTTCTTTATGTTTGGCTTTCCACTGTGCGCCCATGTCGACTCTCTTTCTGTGCTTCAAGCGCCGGTTCAGGTAGCGACCGGCAAAGTGGGTGCAGTTTATACGCCCTCTTTGCCGCAATCGACAAAAAATCGCCTCAACCCTTGTCGGCCTTGCCAGCCGCTGCAGCAAACCTGGCCAGGTGCACATCCAGGCGGCGGGGTCGGCGCCCATGGTCTTCGGCCTGCTCCTTGCGCCGGATCGCATTGCGCACCATCAACGACCCCAGGTAACGGATCGGTTCAGGTGGAAAATAGCCCAACGGGCCATTGACCAGCGGCGAGCGCGTCCAGGGGTTGTCGAGCCCCAAAACCAGTGAGGACAGAATCTGCCCGCCCATATGGCAAGGCCCCACCCCACTCCCGGAGTAGCCAAAGCCATAGAACACCTGGCCTTCCCCCTGCAACCGGCCAAAAAACGGCAAGCCGGTGACCGAGCGGTCAGAAGGACCGTTCCAGGTCGCCGCGATCCGTGCGTCAGCCAATGCCGGGAAAAACTCGCCAAGGCTTCGCCGCAACAACGGCTCGTAGGGCGACGGCTGATCGAACACCGGCAGCATTTTTCCGCCATAAGCAAAGGTATTACCGCCTTTGCCAAGCATCAGCCGGCCATCCGGGGTGTTGTGGTAGTAATGCACGAAAATCCGCGAATCCAGCACACTGATACCTGTGCTCAAACCCATCTGTTCGAGTAACTGTGGGTACGGCTCTGTGATGATCATGTCGCTGGAGACAATCGCTACGCTGCGTTCGAACTGTGGGAACGCCCGTGCCATCCAGGCATTCAAGGCCAGCACCACACGGTCGGCGTGTACCGTACCGTGGGCGGTCTGTACCTGTGATTGTCGCCCCTGCTGCAGGCCGGTCATCGCAGTCTGTTCGTGGATACGAATGCCCCGCTGCAGCGCAACCCGGCGCAAACCACGTACCAGTTTGCCGGGCTGAACCGTTGCTGCCGCCGGCGAGAACCACCCCTCCAGGTGCTTGTGCGAACCTGCCAGGCGCTGCACCTGCGCCAATTGCAAACGCTGGAACGAGTTCACGCCCTGGCGCTCCAGCGCGGCGATCACACGGTCTGTCGCCCCCACTTGAGCGGGGTTGGTGGCGGTGTACAGGGTGCCATCCAATCGGTAGTCGGCGTCGATACCATGGGCAGTACAGTAGTCGCCGATAGCCCGAATACTCTGTTCCGACTCCCGGACCAGGCGCACCGCCTCCTGAACCCCAAACAGCCGCTCCAGCGTGAAATACTTGGCCGACCAGGACAATGCACAGCCACCATTGCGCCCGCTGGCACCTGCGCCGCAGGTATCCGCCTCAATCAGCAGGATATCCAGCGTCGGCTGTTGCTCCTTGAGCATCAGCGCGGTCCACAAACCGGTGTAGCCGCCGCCGACGATGCATACATCGCAACGGCTGTCACCGGCCAGCGGCGCACAAGGCGCCGCCTCTTCCTGGTCCAATGCCTGCTGTAACCAGAACGGCCTCATTGTGTGTCTCCTTGTCGACTCAGGTGCGCATTGGCTTGATTGCCATTGATGTGTTCGGTGCGACGGCTGCCGTATCGGCCAGGCTGGCCGGGCGGCTGTTCCAATGCGGTACCAGTACCAGCGCCGAGAACAAGGCGCAGCCAGCAAACACAATGAACACCGTGACCGTGTCGAAGTAGCCCGGCAGCAGGCCGCCAAGAATGGCCCCCACCGAGCCACAGCCATTGACGAAACCAGCAGCAGTGGCGCCCGCTTTGGCGGTACCGAAGTCAATTGCGGCGGCGCCGCTGATCATCGAATCCGGCCCATAGAGGGTCAGGCCCATGACAAACAACAAGACCACGACCAACATCACGCTGCCGGTGTGCATCGCCCCCATGAACAACCCCAGCGTCACGGTCAACGCCAGCAGGCTGAGCACACAGGCGGGCATGCGCCGGGCGCCAAACAGTTTGTCCGAGGCCAGGCCAATCATGATCGGCCCCAGCAAGCCGGCCAGTTCAAACGCAGTGGGCACGATGGCCGCGCCAACCTTGCCCAGCGACGGCATTTGCTCGAAGACGATGACAGGCCCCCAGAGCAGAATCGCGTAGCGCGCCGGCTTCAACATGAAATAGGCCAGGCCCAGGGTGAGCACCGTGCGGTTGCGCAGAATCTCGCGTAGCGGTGCCCAGACGCTGCACAGGGTGGTACCAGGCACCATGCTTTCCGGCTCTGGCTCAACCGCCGGCAAGCCAACGTCCTCGGGCTTGTTGCGCTGCAGGAAGAAGAACAGCACTGCCACCACAGCGACCACCGCAGCACTGGAGAAAAACGCAGCGTGCCAGCTGCCAATCAGCGTGTACGCCCACCAGCCGGCAAACGGCGAGGCGACCAGGCCGCCGAAGGCGTAGCAAGAACTCCACAGCCCCAGTACACGGCCGCGCTGAACCGCCGGGAAGAAGCTGCCAATGTTCTTGCACAGCCCTGCCCAACCGGTGGATTGCGCCAAGCCCTGAATCAGCATGCAGGTGGCGAAAATCGGGAACGTCGCATAACTCCCCATGACCACCGCCGCGGCGGCCGAAATCACCAGACCGCCCAATACCACCACCCTGGGACCAAAGCGGTCGGCGAGCATGCCCCAGGTGAACTGGCCGACGGCATAGGCCGTCAGGTAGATCGCATCGAGGTTGGCCATGGCCATTTTGTCGAGGGTGAAGCTGGGGTCTTCGCCAATGCCCAGTTTGGCCACCGAGAAAGCCTTGCGGGTGAAATAGAACGCCGCATAGGCCAACCAGGTGATGGCGAAGATCTGCATGCGCCAACGTTTGATGCTTGCGATGTGTTTATTCATGATGAATCTGACCTCGGAATCTGAGTGTGCCGGCAGAATTGGGAAAAAACGCCTGTCTTGTTCTTGTGTTGCGCACTGCGTGACGGCCAAGCAAGGCCATCACCTGGTCAGATGGATCCCGGGGATACGCGGTTGTTGTTTGCGCTGTCGTCCAGAGCCCATGGCCCGGGACACACTCGAACGAATGTTGCCAGCGGGCTGAGAGCGATGGAAACAATTACTGACTGATAAATAAAATCGATTTATCGTATTTCAAATATAAGCTCAGCTTGTAACAGGTACCGCCATGTCCGTTTCACACGCTCAACTCAAGGCTTTCCACGCGGTTGCGCTGCACGGCAGCTTCACCCGTGCCGCCGAACGATTATTCCTCACTCAGCCGGCGATCTCCGATCAGGTGCGCAAACTGGAGGAGCGTTTCGGCATCCTGCTGTTCCACCGCAACAAACGCTCGGTGCAACTGACCGATCTGGGTGAGCGCCTGCTGGGCATCACCCAGCGCCTGTTTGCCTGCGAGGACGAAGCGCACGAACTGCTGCAGGATTCACGCGCGCTGCAGACCGGCACCCTGGTACTGGCGGTAGACGCCCCGGTACACGTACTGCCGCAGATCGCCCGGTTCTGCCAGCGTTACCCCGGCATCAGCGTGAAGATCGAGACGGGCAACACCGACGAGTCGCTGTTGCGCCTGTTCAACTACCAGGCCGACCTGGCCCTGCTGGGGCGCGATGTCGACGATCAACGGCTGCTCTGCGTGCCCTTGCGCGACGACCCGATGGTCGCCTTCGTCTCCCACCAGCACCCGTGGGCAAGCCGTGCCTCGATCAGCCTCCAGGACCTCGATGACACGCCCATCGTGCTGCGCGAACCGGGCTCGGTGACCCGGCAAACCCTGGAAGAAGAAATGCAACGCGCAGGCCTGCGCATTCGCCCGGCGATTCAGGTCGAAGGCCGCGAAGCAGCGCGGGAGGCTGTGGTGGTGGGCATTGGCGTCGGGGTGGTGTCGGCGGCCGAGTTCGGCGCCGATGCGCGGGTTTGTGCCCTGCCGATTGTCGACTGCCAACGACGCTTGACCGAAACCCTGGTGTGCCTGCGCGAACAGAGCTCACGGCGACTGGTGGCAACCTTTCTGCAGATGGTTCAGGAAAGCCTGGATGAAAACAACCTCATGACGCACAGCCCGCGTTCGACGCCCTGAATTGCCCCTGCGGGACGTTGGCTTGCCAACGATGCAGGCGCCACGCATTCACTGACGCCCCGTCGAAACCATCGCAGGCAAGCCCGTCACAGAACCCTGAAATCGGTCAAAATAACAAGCTAGAATTTACTTTAAGTACTGGAATTTAATCTAATTAAAACAAGCAGATACCCTATACACATAATGTAAATTCGAGATCATGCCGCTTCCCGATCACGCGCTATGGCCTGCGCTGCCGACAACATCGCCCGCAGCAACACCGCACACCCATCGGCGAGGTCTTGCGGTGCGGCATTCTCGATTTCGTTGTGGCTGATCCCGCCTTCGCAAGGTACGAATATCATCCCGGCCGGCCCCAGTTCTGCCAGGAAGATCGCGTCATGCCCGGCACCGCTGACGATGTCCATGTGTGACAGGCCCAACCCCTGCGCGGCATTGCGCACCGCCTCTACGCAACGCTCATGGAAGTACAGGGGCGGGAAGTCAGCGGTCGGCGTCAGGGTGTAGCTCAGGCCATGCTGACGACAGGTGTCAGTGATCACGTCCTTGACCTGCGCGATCATCGACGCCAGGCGCGCGGGCTCCAGGTGACGGAAGTCCAGGGTCATGCGCACTTCGCCAGGTATGACGTTGCGCGATCCCGGGTAGGCCTGCAGGCACCCTACGGTGCCACAGGCATGCGGCTGGTGCTCCAGTGCCACGCGGTTTACCGCGGCCACCACAGCGCTTGCCCCCACCAGCGCATCCTTGCGCAGGTGCATGGGTGTCGGCCCGGCGTGGGCCTCGACCCCGCGCAGGTTAAGGTCAAACCACTTCTGGCCAAGGGCACCGAGCACCACGCCAATGGTCTTTTGCTGGTCTTCAAGTATCGGCCCCTGTTCGATATGCGCCTCAAAATAGGCGCCCACCGGGTGCCCGGTCACCGCACGCGATCCTGCGTAGCCGATGGCATTGAGTGCTTCGCCGACAGTGATGCCCTCGGCATCGGTCTTGGCCAGGGTTTCCTCAAGGGTGAACTTTTCGGCAAAGACGCCCGAACCCATCATGCACGGAGCAAAACGCGAGCCCTCCTCGTTGGTCCAGACCACCACCTCCAGTGGCGCTTCGGTCTCCACCTTCAGGTCATTGAGGGTGCGCAACACCTCAAGGCCCGCCATCACCCCGAAGCAACCATCGAACTTGCCGCCCGTAGGCTGCGTGTCGATATGGCTACCGGTCATCACCGGCGGCAGTGTCGGGTTGCACCCTGGACGACGGGCAAAGATGTTGCCCACCGCATCCACCGTCACCGTACAACCGGCAGCCTGCGCCCACGTCACGAACAGGTCACGGGCCTGGCGGTCCAGGTCAGTCAGTGCCAGACGGCAAACGCCACCTTTGGCGGTGGCACCAAGCTGCGCCAGCTCCATCAGTGAACGCCAGAGTCGACCTCCGTCGACGTGGTGGAGGGTAGATTGCAGAACGTCCTGAGCTGTTTGCATGTGCATCTCCTGCATCAGTCAACGGGCCTCCACGGGCCTGGGGGTTTAAACGCTGGTTTTGACGCTCGCAGCGCGGTAAGCCTTGAGGCTGCCAAGCATGTAGTAGATCAGCCCACCCAAGGCCGAACCGGTAAACCAGCCGTAATCATAGAACCAACTGAACGCCGTGCTGCCTAGCGATAACAGGGTCAGGGCCACGGGCACACCGAAGGCGACGAAACCGGCCAGGTTCCAGGCGGGATACACATCGTCGCGGTAGAGGCCAGCCAGGTCCAGGGTCTGCCGACGAATCAGGAAATAGTCCACCACCATGATTCCGGCAATCGGCCCCAGCAGGCTGGAATACCCCAGCAGCCAGTTGGAATAGACCGACTCCAGGCTTACCTCAGAGACGATCAGGCCGAGCTTTTTCAGCAGCTCATGGGCCATCAGCAACAGCCCGACCACGCCGGTCAGCATGACGGCACTGGTGCGGCCGATCCATTTTGGCGCCAGGTTCTGGAAGTCGTTGGTCGGTGAAACAATGTTTGCAGCCGTGTTGGTCGACAGCGTGGCGATGATGATCAGGGCCATCGCCAAGGCAACCCACAGCGGGTTCTGGATGTGCCCGATCAGGCTGACCGGGTCGGACACCGTTTCCCCTACCAGCGATGCCGATGCGGCCGTCAGTACAACCCCCAGGGCGGCGAATAGGAACATGGTCAGCGGCAAACCGATGATCTGCCCGACGATCTGGTCCTTCTGGCTTTTCGCGTAGCGGCTGAAGTCAGGGATGTTCAGCGACAAGGTGGCCCAGAAACCGACCATGGCTGTCAGTCCGGCGAGAAAGTAACCGGTCACGCTCGCGCCTTCCGGGCGTTTCGGCGGTTGCGCCATCAACTCGCTGATGGAAACGTTCGGCAAGGCCCAGAACAGCAACCCAGCCCCCACCAGCATCAGCAATGGAGCCGAGAGGGTTTCCAGCCATTTGATCGACTCGGCACCGCGCAACACCACCCACAGGTTCAAGGTCCAGAACAGCAGAAAGCCGATCACCTCACCGGTGCCGCCCAAGGCTTTCCATTCGGGCGAGATCGCGCCAAAAAACAGGTGGATAGCCAGGCCGCCGAACATCGTCTGGATGCCAAACCAGCCACACGCCACCAAGGCACGGATCAGGCACGGCACGTTGGAGCCGATGATTCCGAATGAAGAGCGCAACAACACCGGAAAAGGGATGCCGTATTTGGTCCCGGGAAAGGCATTGAGTGTCAGTGGTACCAGCACCACGACGTTTGCCAGCAGGATCGCCAGCAACGCCTCCCCAACCGTCAGACCGAAGTAGGCGGTCAACACACCGCCCAGGGTGTAGGTCGGCACGCAGATCGACATGCCGACCCACAGCGCAGTGATATGCCATTTGTTCCAGGTGCGCTCGTGGACTTTGGTCGGCGCAATATCGTGGTTGTACCGGGGGCTCTCGAGAACGTCACTGCCGGCGTCGAGCTCGAACAAGCCGTCGCGTTCGCTCACTTGCGATTTGATCTGCTGCATGGCCGCTCCACTGTTGTTCTGATTGTCTGCACATCGTGACGATGGCTGGAGTTCTTGCACTTGCATTGAACAATCGCGGCTCCGGCCAACGCACAGCGGCGGCAAACAATAAGCGTGCCGAAACAGGCGACGGCGGCTGCGATTGTGTTGAAAACGGCGTACAACGCCGCTTTCCCCGCACCGACAGCACCGATGGACGCACCCCGACGGCGACTGGGTTCACGGTCACCTGACGCAGGTACGCCCCTGGGGAACCAAAGGGGTGCAGGGAATATTTTTGGGTGATTGCCATAGGCCCGCACCTGTCCCGGTCAAACCGCTGATTTCCCATGAGAAATCTTGACCATTTCGGCTTTCTGTCAAGTGCGTCAATTTGGTGAGCGCCTGCACCAATTTGTTGATTTTGTCTTTTTATCCTTAAAAATCAGTAGTTTGAATTAGGAATAAGCTTATTAGAAATATTCTTGCCCAATCGAAAAAGCACAACTAGATTCAATTTCTGACAGCAGTGGCAGGATTCTGCCAGCAGCGTCCCGTGGCACAAAATGTAGAACCGGAACACCGGTCAAGCCTGTGAGGAGCTTCGCTATGACGTTGTTGATCCGTGGCGCCACCCTGATTACCCATGAAGAGCGATACAGGGCCGACGTGCTCTGCGCCGACGGCCTGATCAAGGCCATTGGCGACAACCTCGAGGTCCCCACTGGCTGCGAAGTACTCGACGGTAGCGGCCAGTACCTGATGCCGGGCGGCATCGACCCGCACACCCACATGCAATTGCCCTTCATGGGCACCGTGGCCAGCGAGGACTTTTTCAGCGGCACCGCTGCAGGCCTCGCCGGGGGGACCACGTCAATCATCGATTTCGTCATTCCCAACCCGCAGCAGTCGCTGCTCGAAGCCTTCCACCAGTGGCGTGGCTGGGCCGAGAAGTCCGCCGCCGACTACGGCTTCCATGTCGCAATCACCTGGTGGAGCGAACAGGTACGGGAGGAAATGGGTGAACTGGTTCAACAGCACGGTGTGAACAGTTTCAAGCACTTCATGGCCTACAAGAACGCGATCATGGCCGCCGACGATACCCTGGTAGCCAGTTTCGAGCGCTGCCTGGAACTGGGCGCGGTGCCTACCGTACATGCCGAGAATGGCGAACTGGTCTACCACCTGCAACGCAAGCTGCTGGCCCAGGGCCTCACCGGCCCCGAGGCGCATCCCTTGTCGCGGCCATCGCAGGTCGAAGGTGAGGCGGCCAGCCGCGCGATCCGTATCGCCGAAACCCTCGGTACGCCGTTGTACCTGGTGCATGTCTCGACCCGCGAGGCACTCGACGAAATCAGCTACGCCCGGGCCAAGGGCCAGCCGGTGTACGGCGAGGTACTGGCCGGGCACCTGCTGCTGGATGACAGTGTGTACCGCCACCCGGACTGGCAGACGGCCGCCGGCTACGTAATGAGCCCACCGTTCCGCCCAATCGGCCACCAACAGGCGCTGTGGCAAGGCCTGCAATCAGGCAACCTGCACACCACCGCCACCGACCATTGCTGCTTCTGCGCCGAGCAGAAAGCCGCCGGGCGCAACGATTTCAGCAAGATCCCCAATGGCACGGCCGGCATTGAAGACCGCATGGCCGTGCTTTGGGATGAAGGGGTCAACAGCGGCAAGCTGTCGGTGCACGACTTCGTCGCCCTGACCTCGACCAACACCGCGAAGATCTTCAACCTCTTCCCGCGCAAGGGTGCCCTGCGCGTCGGCGCCGATGCCGACCTGGTGCTCTGGGACCCGGAGGGCACGCGGACCATTTCGGCCAAGACCCATCACCAGAACGTCGACTTCAACATTTTCGAAGGCAAGACCGTGCGCGGCATACCCAGCCACACCATCAGCCAAGGCCGCTTGGTCTGGGCCAACGGTGACTTGCGCGCCGAGCGCGGTGCCGGGCGCTACCTCGAACGGCCCGCCTACCCTGCGGTATTCGACCTGTTGAGCAAGCGTGCCGAATTGCATAAGCCGAGCGCCGTGAAACGCTGAAAGCAAGGCCGTGACGCTGCCCCACAGGCCGTAGTGACTCTAACAATCAGAACAGAGGCCACCACCGTGATCGACTCCTTGAATCACCTCCCCCGACCCGGCGTCGATAACGCCACCCTGGCCGAGCGCTTCGGCGACCTGGCGCCGCCGCTCAATGCCCGTCAGGCTACGCTGGAAAGCGCACGCTGCCTGTACTGCTACGATGCGCCGTGCGTCAACGCCTGCCCCAGCGAAATCGACATCCCCGCCTTCATACGCAACATTCATCAGGACAACCTCCAGGGTGCGGCCGAGAAAATTCTCTCGGCCAACATCCTCGGTGGCAGCTGCGCACGGGTCTGCCCGACTGAGGTGTTGTGCGAGCAAGCCTGCGTGCGCAACCATCATCAGGAATGCGCGCCCGTGCTGATCGGCGCGCTGCAGCGCTACGCCCTGGACCACGCTGACTTCGACGCCCACCCTTTCCAGCGCGCGCCCGTTACCGGCAAGCGCGTCGCGGTGGTCGGTGCCGGCCCGGCCGGGTTGGCCTGTGCCCATCGGCTGGCCTGGCATGGCCACGACGTGGTGATCTTCGAGGCACGGCCCAAGGCCGGAGGGCTGAACGAGTACGGGATCGCCAAGTACAAGCTGGTCGACGACTTCGCCCAGCGCGAACTGGCGTTCGTGCTGCAGATTGGCGGCATTGAAATACGCCATGGTCAGGTACTGGGCGACAACCTGAGCCTGTCGGATCTGCGCCAACAGTTCGATGCGGTGTTCCTTGGCCTTGGCCTGAACGCCAGCCGTCAACTCGGCCTGGCCAACGAAAACGCGCCGGGGTTGCTCGCCGCCACCGACTACATCCGCGAACTACGCCAGGCCGACGACCTGAGCCAACTGCCACTGGCCGAGCGCTGCATCGTGCTCGGTGCCGGCAATACCGCCATCGACATGGCCGTGCAGATGGCCCGCCTGGGTGCTCGTGAGGTCAACCTGGTGTACCGCCGTGGCTACCCGGACATGGGCGCAACGGCACATGAACAGGACATCGCCAAGGCCAATCAGGTGCGTCTGCTGACCTGGGCACAACCCGACGAAGTCCTGCTGGATGAACAGGGTCGGGTGCGCGGCATGCGCTTTGCTCGTACCCACCTGGACGAAGGTCGCCTGCAGCCTACCGGGGAAACCTTCGAACTGGCCGCCGATGCCATCTTCAAGGCCATCGGCCAGACCTTCGATGAACACGCCCTGAACGACGCCAGCGGGCAACTCCTGGCCCGCGACGGCGACCGCATTCGCGTCGATGAACAGATGCGCACCAGTCTTCCCGGCGTGTATGCCGGTGGCGACTGTACCCAACTCGGGCAGGACCTCACCGTCCAGGCCGTGCAGCACGGAAAGCTGGCAGCCCAGGCCATTCATGCCCAACTGATGAACCACGTGGAGGCCGCATAAATGGCAGACCTGTCGATCGAATTCGCGGGCATCAAAGCGCCTAACCCTTTCTGGCTGGCCTCCGCCCCGCCCACCGACAAGGCCTACAACGTGGTCAGGGCGTTTGAGGCCGGCTGGGGTGGCGTGGTCTGGAAGACCCTTGGCGAAGACCCGGCTGCGGTCAACGTGTCGTCACGTTACTCGGCGCACTATGGCGCCAACCGCGAGGTTATCGGGATCAACAACATCGAGTTGATTACCGACCGCTCACTGGACATCAACTTGCGCGAAATCACCCAGGTCAAAAAGGACTGGCCCGACCGCGCCCTGATCGTGTCGTTGATGGTGCCCTGTGTCGAGGCATCCTGGAAAGCCATCCTGCCGCTGGTGGAAGCCACCGGCGCTGACGGTATCGAGCTGAACTTCGGTTGTCCCCACGGCATGCCTGAGCGTGGCATGGGGGCGGCAGTCGGCCAGGTGCCGGAGTACGTCGAGCAGGTTACTCGCTGGTGCAAGATTTACAGCAAGCTGCCAGTAATCGTCAAACTCACGCCGAACATCACCGATATCCGCCAGTCGGCACGTGCGGCCTACCGTGGCGGCGCTGACGCGGTGTCATTGATCAACACCATCAACTCCATCACCAGTGTCGACCTGGAGCGCATGGTCGCCCTGCCCATTGTCGGGAATCAGAGTACCCATGGCGGTTACTGCGGTTCGGCGGTGAAACCGATTGCCCTGAACATGGTTGCCGAAATCGCCCGAGACCCGGCCACCCAGGGCCTGCCGATCAGCGGCATCGGTGGTATCGGCAGTTGGCGCGATGCGGCCGAGTTCATCGCGCTGGGCTGTGGTTCGGTACAGGTCTGCACCGCCGCCATGCTGCATGGCTTTCGAATCGTCGAAGCCATGAAGGACGGCCTTTCACGCTGGATGGACAGCCAGGGTTATCACACGTTGCGGGATTTCAGCGGGCGGGCCGTCGGCCACACCACCGACTGGAAGTACCTGGACATCAACTACCAGGTCATCGCCAGGATCGACCAACAGGCCTGCATCGGCTGCGGGCGCTGCCATATCGCTTGCGAAGACACCTCGCACCAGGCCATCGCCAGCCTGAAACAGCCCGATGGTAGCCACCGCTACGAGGTGATCGACGCCGAATGCGTAGGCTGCAACCTCTGCCAGATCACCTGCCCGGTGCAGGACTGTATCGAGATGGTCGCGCAGGATAACGGCAAACCCTTCCTCGATTGGCAGCATGACCCGCGCAACCCCTATCACGTAGCACCTTGAAGGGCATCTCAGCGACCAGGGGCCAGCCGCAGCCGCGGCTGGCCGTCACTCATGTTAACCGGCGCAGCACCAGCGGCCCCGTTAAAATAAAACTGCGGCCCGTAATGGCAGCTGGA
>NZ_MBPN01000128.1 GCF_001695625.1 Pseudomonas defluvii | reverse complement strand
GCTACACGCTGGGAACCTGGGGTGCGATCGGAACCACCTTCAGCTACACGCTGGGAACCTGGGGTGCGATCGGAACCGTTTTCCGAAATGGGAGCGCTCACAACGCCACTACGCGACTGGCCAATCAGAGTCTGTTCTTTTTGGCTGTACGCCGCAAAGGTGTTCGCACTGAATGCCACGATAGCGACGCTGATAACTACTGATTTGATGGATTTCATGGCGGCAACTCCAGAGACTATGTGAGTTGTGGGTGCCGCAGCTACGATGTGCGCTGCTGACCCCGCAGAAGGACCTCCTTGCTGCATGGGGTTAGATTAATTTTTCGTATGAGGAAGCGTTACATGGTAAGTGCCGCCTTTTTGCCTAATCCTCTCGCAGTATCGAATCCCGCCCCTCACCGTTTACAAGCTGCCGGTCTTTCTCATGCTATCCAGGAGCAAAAGCTCGAACCTAGGGACTATCCGAACATGGATTCGTGGAAAGCGCCTCCGGTTCGATATCGACCAAACCGTTGTTTCACTATCGAATTTCTTCCAGCGCGATTACTAGCTAGTCGCTGGGGCCAATCAGGATCGTTGCCCAGACGCCGTCACCGAGCCGAAACTATGTGCCACTGCGCACGGTGGTGCGCTTGCCCGGAGTATGCCGCAGGGTAAGTTCTCTGGACTAAGCAAACTCCTGTCGACCCATCACGTGTTCATCAAGGGACTAGCGGCTTGGCGGCTGGATGATTATTAGGTGACGGCGGTGAAGATCGTCTACTGCGGACCGGCCAAGGCCGGGTTGGACCCGCGCCATCTAATCACGCTGTACGCGCTACCTTCCTGCACAAGTAACAGAACCGCACGGCATGCCCGAGGACACCTCCTTCGTCCACCTCATCACCTGCGGAGGCGACCTGAAGCACGTTCTACTACTTCCAGCACTGAAGGCCGTCGTTCATTAGAGCTATGGCTTGCTGAAATGACTGGTACCTGCGGTTCTGCTGAAGATCGTGATGATCATCGGTATGTCCTGGATGGCTGCGCCAGATGCTCAATGTCCCAAAAGTCCCGAAAACACTGCCCTCAGTCCGGAACAGGCCAAGGCCTGCGGTAACGCGGGCGACACGCAGCGTCGCACCGTGACCACTATGATTGGCCAGCTCAAGGAAATACGCAGCAAGATGCTGTCGCTGAAGAGTCGCAACGAGACGTTGAAAAACGAAGTCAGCCTTTCCCTCAAACCGGCGAAAGGCGCGAGATTAATCTAGAAGTGCTCGCGGGCGGCCAAAGCCAAGGACGGCTCTATCTTCACTTCCTCCGGATGACGGCTGAAAGCCTCATAAACTAAGCCATTCGTCTCAAGCTCTTGCCTTCAGAATGTAGCCCCTTGAATAGGGGGGTGGGGTATGCCATTCTCTGCGCCACTTATATAGGTAGGGGGGTATACGATGAGCCATCTTGCAGCCGAGAAAGGGGCGCTGCTCAAACGCGTCAAACGTATTGCCGGGCAGGTTCAAGCAATCGAAAAAGCACTGGTGGATGAGGCGGACTGCGCAGCAACACTTTTTCTCGTGGCTTCGGCCCGAGGCGCGATGAACGGACTCCTGGACGAGATAATCAAGGACCATGCCTGGGCTCATGTGGCAGCCCCTTCCCTTACTGATGAAGAGCGCAGCAAGGGAATGGAAGAACTCCTAGAAGCGATTCAGCGGTATTCGAAATGATCTCGGACATCCAACCAATGAGCACCTCAACATTACCCCACGATCATGTTTTTCTCGGTGCCTCTCATGAAGAGAATGCCAAGCGCACGCTTGGGGTGGTCTTACTGACCGTTGTGATGATGGTGGGTGAGATTGCCGCTGGCTACATCACTGGATCGATGGCGCTGCTTGCTGATGGTTTCCATATGGCCACGCACGCTGGTGCGCTCGGTATAGCGGCAGCCGCGTATGCTTACGCAAAACGCCACGCCAATAACGCCCAGTTCAGCTTCGGAACCGGCAAAGTCGGTGACCTTGGTGGATTTGCTTCGGCGCTCATCTTGGGCCTGGTTGCCCTGGCAGTCGGTGCCGAGTCAGTCGTCCGTCTGTTTCAACCCAATGATGTCCAGTTCGGCATGGCTATCGGCATCGCGGTAATTGGCTTGCTGGTGAACATCGTAAGCGCACTGCTGTTGGGGCACGGGCACGGGCACGACCATGATCACGGACATAACCATCCTCACGATCACGCTCCTGGGCACAGCAGCGGGGATAACAATCTGCGGTCGGCCTATGTACACGTCCTTGCCGATGCCCTGACCTCGGTGCTGGCAATCGTGGCATTGTTGGCGGGCAAATACCTTGGGTGGGGCTGGTTCGACCCTGTGATGGGTATTGTGGGGGCTATGGTTATTGGGCGTTGGTCATGGAATCTAATGAAAGTGACTTCCGGCGTCCTCCTGGACAAAACCGATGACCACATAGTGCAGGAAATCCGCGACTTCCTTGAACAACCGGGTGATGTCCAGATCTGCGACCTGCATGTTTGGCGCGTAGGACCCGACGCTTACGCGGTTATCGTCAGCGTCGTTGGTGGAGTAACCAATGTTGCAACTATTCGTGAACGGTTGCTACCGGTTCATGAAATACGGCATCTGACGGTGGAGATCCACCAAGCCTAATGAATGGGGTGCAGGTCGCAATTGCGGCGTACACCCCATGCTTCACTGCCTCACTCCCAGCTAACTCCTCAATGACTTCGTAGATCGATCCCCCCTTTATTCCACTCTTTCGGTTGAAAAGCGATCTTTGCGTCAGTTGCGGCCCCTCCAATGGTTTTTTGATAGCGTTCGGCTCCTCCCCCCCCCCGATAGGCAAAAAGTCACGGCGAGTTTAACGTCTCAATGATAGAGAAAACCGATTGATGGTGCGCTCGCCAACACGCTCTAGCTCAGCTTAAAACAAACATCAGCAGTTCCGCGCCCTCATCAGAGAGCACCCTCGCCTAGCCAGCTAGACCTACGCAATGCGTTTTTCCAGGGGCCACGCGAATAAAAACGATAGCCACTCGCTCCCCTTTGAGCTGCCTCACTCTTTACGAACAATTTTTTCAATGACTAGGTGCGACGAACACTGCACAATCGTATGCTTTACTTGGAAAAACCTGAATGTGTCACAGCCAGGAGCTATTCAAGCTTTTTGGGGATCCAAACAAACGCGATGCCCCATCACACCACAACTGAAAACCTAACACACGCCTATGCACTTTGGACGTCAAGCGACAGCTATCGTGCATTGAGAAATTCCAGCCACTGAAAAGGAAAAATCATGATTGTCCAACCTACCCCTGGTGTATTAGGCCTTTTTTTTACACTCAAAGGATCCATTGTTAGACGCATCGCGACACGATGCCTGATGATTGCCATCTTGGCGTCCTTGATAGTTTTGATCGAGAGTCGTCATCCTGAATATTTTTTACATGTTAGCGCAACACCATTCACCCTACTTGGCCTATCCCTTTCTATTTTCATGAACTTCCGCAATAATGCCTGCTATGATCGTTGGTGGGAAGGACGCAAAGCATGGGGTATGATGATCATTGAGATACGCTCATTTATACGCGAGAGTGCAGCCATATCTGACCAATCTCTTAGAGAAGACATACTGCGCAGTCTCTGTGGGTTCGCACATGCTCTAAATGCCAAACTTCGCAATGAGCATGAGGCTCAAGCAGCTAGCTCATGGCTTTCTAGCGATACACTAACTTCTAGTCACAATGTCAGCGATCACATTTTGCAACATATCGGAGCCACGTGCTCTCGCTTGGCCACCGATAAAATGATTAGCGATGTACGATACTTGGTACTAGTAGAACGACTGAATGCGCTTACACAAGTACAGGGCATTTGCGAACGTATCAAAACCACCCCAATTCCGTTCCCTTACTCCCTACTGCTCCATCGGACCATTTATCTATTTTGCATCTTGTTGCCTTTCGCGATGGCAGAGCCCCTTGGATGGATGGCCCCCGTGTTCACCGCTATCGTAAGTTACACCTTCTTGGGACTAGACACCATTAGTAACGAACTTGAAGATCCTTTTGGACGAGAAGAAAATGACCTTCCTACAGATGCAATGGTTCGAGTCATCGAGCGGGACATACTAGGTGCGCTGGACTGCAAAAATCTTCCCCCTCTGCGACAGCCAATAAACTGCATACTCAGCTAACCATTGACAAACAACCAGAAATTACCGGAAGCCAGTGAACAACGAATTAACTTCACGAGCCTTATAAAGGCCCTGCTTGTCAAGAGCCTTGCCTCTCCCAGTAATTAGGGAGCGGCAGTTCTATGGGTAGTATGAATGACTGAACGGTGCGAGCACCTGGATCTTACGGCCTGCCCCACAAATTTAGTGGGGCAGGCTTTCACTCACTACAAAACACTCATTTTAGCCCGTTAACAATACTGCCAGAGCATCGCCATTCGCGAAACACCTCAAATGCTAGCTCATTTATTCTTCAACATGCCATGCGGATCGATAACAAACTTAGCGGGAGACCCCTTATCGAATTTCGCATACCCATCCGGTGCTTGATCAAGTGTAATCACTTCAATATTCATCACCTTGGACAAATAAGGCATTTGATCCCAAAGTATTGCTTCGGTCAGATGGCGATTGTAGTTTGTCACTGGTGCCATTCCAGTCATAATCCGTATGGATTTTGTCCACATCTTGCCGAAGTCAAGATGCAAGCGTCCGCTCCCTGCATCTTTATTAACAGGATCAGGGTCGCTCCCTACATAAATACCCGGAATTCCGATTGCGCCACCTGCTCGGACTACATCAAAGAGGCTATTTAGGGCACCGTTAGGCGTCTCAGTATTAGCTTCGTCACCAAGGCCATGTGCTTCAAAACCAACCGCATCTACACCACAGTCGACTTCCGGCTTACCTAGTATCTGATCAATCTGATCGCGCAGCGGTGCAGAGTTACGTAAGTCGATCGTTTCAAAACCGGCATCAGATAGCAGCTTCAGGCGCTCAGGATTCTGGTCGCCCACGATCACACATGCCGCTCCTAACAGTCGCGCCCCCGCCGCCGCACAACGTCCTACTGGACCTGCACCTGCAATGTAAACATGGCTACCTGGCTTCACTCCAGCAGAAACGCAACCGTGAAAACCTGTCGGTAGAATATCTGAGATAAGCGTCAGGTCTTTTATTTTTTCCATCGCCTGTTCTTTATCACCAAACTTGAGCAGCATATAGTCAGCATAAGGAACAAGAACATACTCAGCTTGACCACCAGACCACCCTTTCAAGTCAAAGCCAAAGGCACCTAAATCCGCATCTGGGTTGACCAGGTTATTTTCACAAACGTCAGATCGCGCCTCTTTACAGTTGCGGCACCGCCCGCACGCAACATTAAAAGGCACAGACACTAAATCGCCGATGTCCATTAATTCGACATCCGAGCCCTTTTCTACCACTTCCCCAGTAATTTCGTGCCCGAGCACGTGACCTTTAGGAACGATAAAGCGCCCACGATAAATGTGTTGATCTGAACCACAAATATTTGTTGATACAACCTTTAAAATCACCGCATGTTCAAGCTTTCGATTATTGTGCTCAAGCTTGGGATAAGGAACTGTTTCAACCCGAAGATCACGGGTCCCATGATAGACGACGCTTTTATTACCGGCCATCGCAAACACCCCTTCAGCTAACGTTAACTAGCTTTAAGTGCTCAGTCTTCCTTTACTTTTCGCACCACGGAACTTAAATGATAGACGGGAACAAAGCCCTGTCAAGGCTGTTTTTTGAAAAAATTCCTTTGGGCTATCTAATCTTCGCAAAAAACAATTAAACATTTTAGACGAAAACATATAGGAGGCATTAACAAAGATCGAAATAATCTTTCCCCAAAAGAGCCGACCAAATCAACTGTTTAACCTATAAAATCCATATAGGAGACCGCAAAAAACATCAACCAATTAGGGGTTGTAAGCCGGAAACCCAGAAATTTCCGTCAGCCGATCAACATGGCTTGTCTCGCGCTTGGTCGATGAGTTCCTGCATCGCCCGCATGACTTCTTCGTGGGTGTACGACTTGGCGTTGGGGTCGTCGGCCTCTCGGAGAGCTTCCTCGACCTCGCGGGTCATCCGCGCATATTCTTCCGGCCACAGCGCTTGCTCCATGCGCAGCGACGCCTGCCCAAGCAGGTGCAGCAGGCCGAACAGCCGCATGTCATTGGTGGCGACGACGTGCTCTCGAATCCGCTCCTGGATCACCTCGCAGGCCCGATGCGCCTCTGGCGTCGCCGTGCCCTCGTAGCCGGCTGGGAGTTCTGCTTCTTCAGCGATTCGCGCCCAAGCGATAGCCGGTGGACAGGTTCATTTGCTCATCCACTTGCGCAGCAGACGCTTTTTCAGGGAGGCGCGCTCTTGCGGATTGCGTCCCTTGTGGTTGGCAATGCGATCCGCCGTGGCGGCCTGGCGCTTGATGGGCCAGTAGGAGCGGCCATCCTTACCCATCGACCAGACGTTGCTGACCTGGTTTTCCAGTAGAGGCAGATGGGCGCATAGAGCTTCCGGCGACGCGCTGGCCAGCGCGGTGCGCTCGTGAGTTCGCCAGCGCTGATGCCAGAGTTTCTTGTCCTCGCGCTCGCTACGGCAGGTCGTGTGCCCAACGATGGGCGTTTTGCGGCGGCTGCGGCTCATGATGTGGTTGTCTCCAAGAACATTCAGGACAGGCTTTCTGGGTAGAGCGCCGTCAACCGGGACAGGGTTTCTTGCACTTGTTCCAGCGAGGTCATCAGATGATCAACCTGATCCTGAAGATCCACGGCGAGATCAAATAGCTCAGCCACTCGGCTGCGTGATCCCTCGTTGAACGCGGCCATTGCCAGTTGATGCAGCTTCAACAGGTCGGTGCGCAGTTGCGGAGGTGCGCCGTCTGCGCTGTCATTCAAATCGCCGCGCAGCACGTCCACGGCATCGACTGCACGCAGCAGTGCCGTGGTATCGAAATTCTCGGGAGTCAGTTCGTCCCATTCGTCGTCGGTGATGCGGGCTGCCATCAGGAGGGCTCCGATTAAGCGGTTGCGAGCGTTAGATGCCCGATCGGCTCGGCTGCTGGCCGTACCTTGATTTCGATGTCGTAGCCGAGGCGATTCAGACAATCCATCAGCTTGCGTTCGGATAGATTGGTGAAGTCGCCGCGCATCATGCCCGACACCTTCGGTTGCGGGATGCCCATGCGTTTGGCCGCCGCTTGTTGAGTCAGCCCAAGGGCGCGCATGGCCCTCCTGATCTCGACCACCAGGCCGGTCTTGATCTTGAGCTTTTCAGCGTCAGGCAGTCCAAGGTCGGCAAAGACGTTGCCCGAGCTGCGCTGAACCTCGACGCCTTCAATGATTCGTTTTTGCATTTCGTAGCTCCTGTGCCAATACCTCGGCCACCTTCAGCCGAGCGCGGATGATGTCCATGTCGGCCTTTGGCGTGGCGATTCCGCTCTTGCTCTTCTTCTGGAAGCAGTGCAGGACGAACACCGCTTCCGCAAACTTGACCGTGTATACCGCTCGATAGGTGCCGCCGGCATCGTCTTCGACGACCTCCAGCACGCCGGCACCACCGAACCCCTTGAGCACCTTTGCTGCGTCATCCTGATCGCCTATCTGCGCCAACGAGAGCGCGTAACCGAAACGGCGACGCACGTCGGACGGCAACGCCATCAAATCCTTGTGGCTGCTCGCGATCCATTCGAGCGGTTTTTCTTTGTTTGTCATGACGGAATTTTATACCTGTTCAGGTAATGATGTAAACGCGGCAACCTCAAGGAGGTGTCGTAAAACATTTGTTTTGCGACAGGCTGTCAGCCGCCGCTGTGCTACCTGTGCAACACCCCCTCAAAAATGTACGGAAAACTCTATCGCTATTCACTATTATGCGGAAACCTGTTTTTGATGGTTATCCGCCTATGTTGGTTGGCTACATGCGCGTGTCGTCGGACTCCGACCGCCAGAGCACGGACTTGCAGCGCGACGCGCTGCTCGCCGCCGGCGTCGATCCGCGTCACCTGTTTGAGGATCGTGCCTCTGGCGCGAAGGATGACCGTGCCGGCTTGGCGCGGGCGCTTGAGTTCGTTCGAGCCGGCGATGTGCTGGTGGTGTGGAAACTCGACCGGCTCGGTCGCTCGCTGTCGCACCTGCTCGCCATTGTGACTTCGCTCAAGGACAAGCGGGTGGCGTTCCGCTCGCTGACAGAGAACCTGGACACTACGACGCCCTCGGGCGAATTCCTGTTCCAGGTGTTCGGTGCGCTCGCGCAGTACGAGCGCGCCTTGATTCAGGAGCGCGTCGTCGCGGGCTTGGCCGCCGCACGCAAACGCGGCCGGATCGGCGGCCGGCCGCAGGCGATCACTGGTGAGAAGCTGGACGCCATCGTCGCCGCGCTCGATGGCGGCATGTCTAAGGCGGCGGTGTGCCGCAACTTCAATGTCAAGCGCACTACGTTGATCGAAACATTGACGCGAGCAGGTTGGCGTGGTGCGGGAAGGACGGTCGATGAGCAACAAGAATAAGCTACTCACCGTCTTTTCTGACGCAGAGCAGGAAGCCTTGTACGGCCTACCGGACTTCGACGATGCTCAGCGGCTGGAATACCTGGCGTTGGCCGAATCTGAACTGGCGTTCGCCAGCAGCCGGCCTAGCCTGCAGGCCCAAGTCTATTGCGTCTTGCAGATCGGCTACTTCAAGGCCAAGCATGCTTTCTTCCGCTTCGATTGGCATGAGGTCGAGGACGATTGCGCCTTCGTGCTGAGTCGCTATTTCCACGGCGAAGCGTTCGAACGCAAGGCGATCACCAAGCATGAGCACTACAGCCAGAGGGGTCAGATCGCCGAACTGTTCGGCTACCGGTCGTGGGCGGCTAGCTTCCTGCCGCAACTGGCACAGCAGGCTGAACAGATCGTGCGGCGCGACGTAATGCCAGGATTCGTGGCCGCCGAACTGATCGTTTGGCTCAGCGAGCACAAAATCATCCGGCCCGGCCACACCACCTTACAAGAGCTGGTCAGTGAAGCCCTGTCCACCGAACGCAGGCGCTTGGGCGGCTTGCTGGCAGAAGTGTTGGACGAATCGGCCAAAGCTGCGCTGGGCCAGCTCCTGGTGCGTGACGACACCCTGTCTCAACTGGCAGCGCTCAAGCAGGACGCTAAAGATTTCGGCTGGCGTCAGATGGCAGGGGAGCGCGAGAAGCGCGCCACGCTGAAGTCCTTGCACGGGATCGCCAAGGCGCTGCTGCCCAAGCTCGGCATCTCGCAGCAGAACCTGCTGTACTACGCGAGCCTGGCGAACTTCTATACCGTCCATGACCTGCGCCACCTGAAGGCGGAGCAGACCCGGCTCTACCTGCTGTGCTATGCCTGGGTACGTTACCGGCAGCTCACCGACAACCTGGTCGACGCGATGGCCTTCCACATGAAAAAACTTGAGGACGAGAGCCGCACGGGTGCGAAACAGTCCTTTGTCGCCGAACAGCTGCGACGCCATCAGGAAACGCCGCAGGTTGGCCGCCTGCTGTCGCTGTACGTGGACGACAGCGTGGCCGATCCGACGCCGTTCGGCGAGGTGCGCCAACGCGCCTACAAAATCATGTCCAGGGAATTGCTGCAAAACACGGCGCAGCGCATGAGCGTCAAGCCACTGAACAAACTGGCGCTGCACTGGCAGGCGGTGGACGGCCTGGCCGAACGCATTCGACGCCATCTACGGCCGCTGTACGTCGCGCTCGACTTCGCCGGCACGGCCCCCGATAACCCATGGCTCGCGGCGCTGACTTGGGCCAAGAGCGTGTTCGCCAAGCAGCAGCGCCTATCACAACGGCCACTCGACGAATGTCCGGCGGCAACGCTGCCGAAACGCTTGCGTCCGTACCTGCTGATGTTCGATGCCGAAGGCACGCCGACAGGCCTGCATGCCGATCGTTACGAATTCTGGCTTTACCGTCAGGTCAGGAAACGCTTCCAGGCGGGCGAGCTCTACATTGACGATAGCTTGCAGCACCGGCATTTGTCCGACGAGTTGGTTTCGATGGACGAGAAAGCCGCCGTGCTCGCGCAGATGGACATCCCCTTCCTGCGGCAGCCGGTCAGTGCCCAGCTCGATGCACTGGCGGCCGAGTTGCGTGCGCAATGGGTGGCGTTCAATCGCGAGCTGAAACAGGGCAAGCTGACGCACCTGGAATACGACAAGGACACGCAGAGACTGACCTGGCGCAAGCCCAAGGGGGAGAACCAGAAGGCGCGCGAGCAAGCTCTCTACGAGCAACTGCCATACTGCGATGTCGCCGACGTGTTTCGCTTCGTCAACGGCCAGTGCCAGTTCCTGTCGGCGCTGACACCATTGCAGCCACGCTATGCGAAGAAGGTAGCCGACGCCGACAGTCTGATGGCGGTGATCATTGCCCAAGCCATGAACCACGGCAACCAGGTTATGGCACGTACCAGCGACATCCCGTACCACGTCCTGGAGAGTACCTACCAGCAGTACCTGCGCCAGGCGACGCTACATGTGGCCAACGATTGCATCAGCAACGCCATCGCCGCACTGCCGATCTTCCCGCATTACTCGTTCGACCTCGATTCGTTGTACGGTGCCGTTGATGGGCAGAAATTCGGCGTCGAGCGACCAACTGTGAAGGCGCGCTACTCGCGCAAATATTTCGGCCGCGGCAAGGGCGTCGTCGCCTACACGCTGCTGTGCAATCACGTGCCGTTGAACGGCTACCTGATAGGCGCACACGAGTACGAGGCTCACCACGTGTTCGACATCTGGTACCGCAACACGTCGGACATCGTGCCGAGCGCGATCACCGGCGACATGCACAGCATCAACAAGGCCAACTTCGCCATCCTGCACTGGTTCGGACTTCGTTTCGAGCCGCGCTTCACCGACCTCGACGACCAGTTGCAGGAGCTGTATTGCGCCGATGATCTGGCATTGTACGAGAAATGCCTGATCCGGCCGGCTGGCCAGATCGACCGGCAACTCATCGTCGGTGAGAAGGCGAACATCGACCGAATCGTCGCCACACTGGGCCTGAAGGAAATGACGCAGGGCACGCTGATCCGCAAGCTGTGCACCTATACGGCGCCGAACCCGACGCGGCGCGCAATCTTCGAGTTCGACAAGCTCATCCGCAGTATCTACACACTGCGCTACCTGCGCGACCCGCAACTGGAGCGTAATGTTCACCGCTCGCAGAACCGCATTGAGTCCTATCACCAGCTACGCTCGACCATCGCCCAAGTCGGTGGGAAGAAGGAATTGACCGGCCGCACCGACATCGAAATCGAGATCAGCAACCAGTGCGCCAGGCTGATCGGCAACGCGATCATCTTCTACAACTCGGCGATCCTGTCCCTGCTGCTGACGAAGTACGAGGCAGCTGGCAATGCCAAGGCGCTGGCGTTGATCACGCAGATGTCGCCAGCGGCCTGGCGGCACATCCTGCTGAACGGGCATTACACCTTCCAGACTGACGGCAAGTTCATCGACCTGGATGCGCTCGTGGCGGGACTGGAGCTGGGCTGACGGAAATTTCTGGGATTCCGGCGTACAACCCCGACTTGCGGATCGAGGAGCATTACACCGACACGGCGGGCTTCACCGATCACGTCTTCGCCCTGATGCACCTCCTG